>JALQUJ010000094.1 GCA_023263825.1 Porticoccus sp. | reverse complement strand
AGCCTCTTAAAAGCACGACAGAAAAATGGGGCCTTAGCTCAGCTGGGAGAGCGCAACACTGGCAGTGTTGAGGTCAGCGGTTCGATCCCGCTAGGCTCCACCAATTCAACAAAAAGGGCTGTACCTTCTGGTACAGCCCTTTTTGTTTGTACTTTCAAATTTATTCAATAATTTTTTTATGATTTAGTTGCCACTTTGTTTTCCATCTGAATAGGCTGTACCCAGCAATAGCGCAACACAATGAACATAGAAAGCCTACACCATGAACGAGCCCTGTAAGCTTACATACGGGACCCTAGAGTTGAAATTCAACAGCCATATAACCACATACACCTAATAGCATTCCCCAGACATATTGCGGCAAATTTGTAGCATAGACGTAACCTGCTAGAAGTGATGAGACAACTAGGAGTGCGATTACAGTAGTAATGTTTTGGGCAAAATTGACGCCCAAAGAGCAGAGCCAAACATTAAAAAAGCACCGACAATATAGGCTTGTACCTTTTGCATGAGAATAGACCTAGGGCAACAATAAAGCTTAAGTATCGCACCAGATTTGAAGCTCAGGTATTCGACATTGGTCTAGATCGTTGGTAATAGGGGGGCTTTAAGAACAAAAAACCGTCTCTGTTACCAGGACGGTTTTTTGTGATGCCTTTGCCTAGCTAGTTATTGTGTTTAGCCAGGATAGTCACGCTTTGTGTAACCTGTATAGCGCTGGCGCGGACGACCAATGCGATATGGGTTACTGAGCATTTCATGCCAGTGAGATATCCAGCCAATGGTACGGCCAGTGGCAAAAATCACAGTGAACATTTCTGGTGAAATGCCAATAGCTTTCATAATGATGCCAGAGTAGAAATCTACATTAGGGTAGAGCTTTTTCTCGACAAAATATTCATCTTCAAGTGCAATTTGTTCAAGGCGCTTGGCAATTTTCAGTAATGGGTCATTTTCCAGGCCTAATTCTGCAAGAACTTCATCACAGCTTTCTTTCATTACTTTAGCGCGTGGATCAAAGTTTTTGTAAACCCTGTGTCCGAAGCCCATTAAACGGAAGGAGTCTTCCTTATCTTTTGCACGAAGAATAAATTCGTCAATTTTGGATTCGTCACCAATTTCCTCAAGCATTTCCAGTACAGCCTGGTTTGCTCCACCGTGAGCAGGACCCCATAGGGCAGCAATACCGGCAGCAATACAAGCAAACGGGTTGGCACCTGATGAACCTGATAGTCGAACGGTAGATGTTGATGCATTTTGTTCATGGTCAGCATGTAACAAAAAGATTCTATCCATTGCCTTAATGAGTACAGGGCTAATTTTTGGTTCAGCACCTGGAGTACCAAACATCATATTAAGAAAATTTTCTGAATAGCTGAGGCTGGTATCTGAAGCAACAAAAGGTAAACCTGAGAAGTGTCTATGACACATGGCTGCAAGGATAGGCATTTGGCCAACAAGCCTGTTCGTTGTTTCTACTCTATCTTCTGCATTAGCTACGTCTGTTGCGTCGTGATAAAGCGCGGATATGGCCCCTACAACGCCGCATAGCATTGCCATGGGGTGTGAGCCTTGTTTAAAGCCAGAAAAGAATGTTTCTACACAGCTATCTACATGACTGTGGGATTTAATCGTTTCTTCATAGGCAGCTTTTTCAGCTGGAGTGGGTAGTTCACCGTTCAGCAATAGAAAGCAAGTTTCAAGAAAATCTGATTTTTCAGCAAGCTGTTCTATAGGATAGCCGCGGTGTAGAAGTACACCTTTACCTCCATCAATAAAAGTAATTGCAGATTCACAGGAAGCAGTAGCACCAAAACCTGGATCGAATGTGAAACAGCCGGTTTCTGGGATCTTGGCTATATCAATTACATCTTGACCAAGAGTACTGCTAAGAACTGGTAACTCAATAGAAGTATCAGTGCCTTCTTGTGAGAGGTGGAATTTCTTATTGCTCATTGGAGTCTCCTACGAGTCCTAGACTTAACGTTCGTAAGTTACGAAACTTGCGAACTAAATATGCGAACTAAAAAACTGAGGCCGGAAACTATAGCTTGCTCGATATATTTGTCAATTTTACTATGGGATTAGTTTTAATAGATCAAGTGAATAGCCAGTATCAATAAATCTGATATGTTCTTCGTGCGTTCTTGATTTGAGTCGCAATAGTCCATTGTAATCATCTGTCAATGTTCCTATAATTCGTGCACAATCTTAGGCCGGCAGCTAGTGATGGTTGCCGATTTCCCTGCTTTTATCTCTGCTTTGCTGTGCAGATATAAGGTGTTATATCGTGAATAAGAAAAGACCTGTAAATCTAGACATTGGAACGATCCAGCTTCCAATTACTTCCTATGTATCCATTCTCCACCGTGTTTCAGGTGTGGTGCTATTTGCTGCTATTGCCGTTTTCCTTTGGGTGTTGGATGCAAGCCTAACTTCTGAAGAGAGTTTTAATGCTGTCAAAGAATGTATGGGTGGGACTTTGTGTCAAATTATTATTTGGGCATCTCTTGCAGCCCTTGCCTATCACTCGGTGGCTGGTTTCCGTCACCTGATAATGGATTTGGGTATTGGTGAAACCCTGGAAGGTGGCCAATTAGGTGCGAAGATCGCATTGATCGTTGCAGCTGTACTTATTGTTCTAGCTGGAGTTTGGGTATGGGCATGATAACTAATGTAACAAGTTTTGGTCGCAGCGGATTGTCTGACTGGCTGCTACAAAGAACGACGGCCATTATTATGGCTGCTTATGTTGTATTCGTTTCTTTCTATTTGTTAACGAATCCTGATTTGCAATACGATCAATGGTTGGCTCTGAATAGCCATATCTGTATGAAAGTATTGAATGTATTAACTGTGCTTTCCATTGCGATACATGCATGGATTGGATTGTGGGCAGTTTTGACAGACTATGTCACTGTTCGTTTGCTTGGGCCTAAAGCGACACCTTTGAGAATTATTTTCCAGTTGGGAATGATTCTAGTCACTTTAGTGTATGTCATTTGGGCTCTAGATATTGTTTGGGGAATTTGAATCCATGAGTAGTAGCATTAGAACTATTTCCTTTGATGGAGTAATTGTTGGCGGTGGTGGTGCAGGCATGCGCGCAGCTCTTCAGCTGGCTCAGTCTGGTTATAAAACAGCGGTAATTACTAAGGTATTCCCGACACGTTCCCACACAGTATCTGCCCAGGGTGGTATTACTTGTGCGATAGCCAGTGATGATCCCAATGATGATTGGCGTTGGCATATGTACGATACCGTTAAGGGTTCTGATTATATCGGTGATCAGGATGCCATTGAGTATATGTGCTCCGTGGGTCCAGAGGCTGTATTTGAACTTGACCATATGGGCCTTCCTTTTTCTCGTACAGAAGAAGGTCGGATCTATCAGCGTCCATTCGGTGGTCAATCTAAAAACTTTGGTGAGGGAGGGCAGGCTGCTCGTACTTGTGCTGCGGCTGACCGTACCGGTCACGCTTTGTTGCATACTCTTTATCAAAATAACGTAAAGAACGATACCGTTTTCTTTAACGAATGGTTTGCTGTGGATTTGGTGAAAAATGCAGACAACGCTGTTGTCGGTGTGATTGCCATTGATATTGAAACCGGCGAAACAGTGTTTGTTAAATCAAAAGCAACTGTACTTGCTACGGGTGGTGCTGGTCGTATTTATGCGTCTACTACCAATGCTCACATTAATACCGGTGATGGTATTGGTATGGCGCTTCGTGCCGGCTTCCCTATGCAGGATATGGAAATGTGGCAGTTTCACCCGACCGGCATCCATGGTGCTGGTACTTTAGTCACTGAAGGTTGTCGGGGTGAGGGTGGTTACCTGATCAATAAAGATGGCGAACGCTTTATGGAGCGTTATGCTCCTAATGCCAAAGACCTTGCGGGGCGAGATGTTGTTGCACGTTCAATGGTGCTTGAGATTCTCGAAGGTCGCGGATGTGGTGAAAATGGAGACCACGTTTACTTGAAGCTTGATCACCTGGGTGAAGAAGTGCTGGAAAGCCGATTACCTGGTATTTGTGAGCTTTCCAGAACCTTTGCTCATGCTGATCCAGTAAAAGAACCAGTTCCGGTGATTCCAACCTGTCACTACATGATGGGTGGTGTGCCAACAAATATTGATGGCCAGGCATTAACCCTTGATGATGAAGGTAATCCAGCTGTGATCGATGGGCTTTATGCTTGTGGTGAAGCTGCTTGTGTTTCTGTTCACGGCGCTAACCGTTTGGGTGGTAACTCTCTGCTTGATTTGGTGGTGTTTGGTCGCTCATCTGGTCTGTTTATTGAGAAGGCACTGCGTGAAGGTATTGATCTTGAAGAGCCAACGGAAGAGCATATTAATGCAGCCATGGCTCGCTTGAATAAAGTTAACAATAACAACGATGGTGAGAGTGCGGCAGAGCTTCGCACTGAACTGCAAAATATTATGCAGAATCACTTTGGCGTATTCCGTCGTGGTGACTTTATGCAAGAAGGCATTAAGAAGCTCGAAGCTTTGCGTCCACGTATTGAAAATGTACGTTTGGATGATAAGAGCAATGCCTACAATACAGCACGTATCGAGGCACTTGAGTTGCAAAATCTGCTTGAAGTAGCTGAAGCAACAGCGATTACTGCTGGAGAGCGTAAAGAAAGCCGCGGTGCTCATGCTCGTGAAGATTTTGCCGAGCGTGATGATGAAAATTGGTTGTGTCACTCCATGTATTTCCCCGCAGATAAACGTGTGGGTAAGCGAGATGTGAATTTCTCACCTAAGTCCATGGAAGCTTTTGCTCCAAAAGCGCGTACCTATTAATTTGTGCTTATTAATTGGTGCGTACTATTGAGTGGTCGTACCTACTATTGAGTAATCGTACCTACTATAAGGTTTAGATAAGTCATGTTGAAAGTAAGTGTATATCGTTATAACCCAGAAGTTGATGAAGCTCCTCGTATGCAGGACTACGAAATCGATACTGGCGGTAAAGATTTGATGGTGTTGGATGTATTGGGGCTTTTAAAAGCTCAGGATCCAACGTTGGCGTACAGACGTTCTTGCCGTGAAGGTGTATGTGGTTCAGATGGCATGAATATCAATGGCAAGAATGGCCTTGCTTGTATCAAACCATTGTCTGAATGCGTTAAAAATGGGCAACTAATTCTTCGCCCATTACCTGGATTGCCTGTTATTCGTGATCTGGTTATTGATATGAGCCAGTTCTACGCGCAGTATGAAAAAATTCAGCCATACTTGGTGAACAATACACCTGCGCCAGCTATTGAGCGTTTACAGTCTCCAGAAGATCGCGAAAAACTCGATGGTCTTTATGAGTGTATTCTTTGTGCTTGTTGCTCAACTAGTTGTCCGTCGTTTTGGTGGAACCCGGATAAATTTATTGGCCCTGCAGGCTTGTTACAAGCTTATCGTTTCCTGGTCGATACTAGGGATACAGATACAGAAAATCGTTTGGCAAACCTGGATGATCCATTTAGTGTCTTCCGTTGCCATGGTATTCAAAACTGTGTGGCAGTTTGTCCCAAAGGGCTTAACCCCACAAAGGCAATCGGTCATATTCGTAACATGCTTTTGAAAAGTGCTACTTAAGAGGCATTGCATTACAATCTGTCAGGCGCTCTAATTAGAGAGCCTTGATAATTTTATCGCCTAAAACATAGGGAAAACATCGATGCCTGAAAGCATCATGCAGCAGTTTTTGCGTAGCTCTCATCTGTCTGGTGGGAATTCAGCATATATTGAAGATTTGTACGAAACCTACTTACACGATCCCAATGGTGTGCCTGAACAGTGGCGCTCCTTCTTTGACTCTCTACCACGGGTTAATGGCCATAGTGGTACTGATGTATCCCACGCTACAGTTCAGTCACATTTTGAGCTTATGGGCCGTCGCAGGGCTAGACCTGTTCCTGCACCGGGCTCAGGTGGTGTTAACGTCGATCATGAACGTAAACAGATAAAAGTTCTTCAGTTAATCAGTGCTTATCGAAACCGAGGCCACCAAAAAGCTAAATTGGATCCCCTGAGCCTTTGGGAAAGAGATAAAGCACCAGATTTGGAACTCTCTTTTCATGGACTTACGGCAGCTGATCTGGATACAACATTTCAGTGTGGAACACTATATATTGGTAAGCAAGAAGCGACTCTGGGCGAGATTATTGCTTCGCTTGAAGAAACTTATAGTGGCCATGTAGGTGTGGAATTTGGCCAAGTTACTGATATAACCGAAAAGCGTTGGTTGCAACAACGTTTTGAAAGTGTTCGTTCCAAGCCAAATTATGATGATGAAATGCGTAAACATGTGTTGCAGCGTTTGTCAGCAGCTGAAGGTCTGGAAAAACATCTTGATTCTAAATACCCCGGTACCAAGCGTTTTGGTTTAGAGGGTGGAGAATCAATGATTCCCATGATTGATGGTCTGATTGAACGTGCCGGTGAATACGGAGCGAAAGAAGTCGTTTTGACGATGGCACACCGTGGGCGACTGAATTTATTAGTCAATGTTATGGGTAAAAACCCAGCAGAGTTGTTTGCTGAATTTGAAGGGAAAAGACATGTTGATACCTCTGGTGATGTTAAATACCACCAAGGCTTTTCTTCAAATGTAACGACTCCGGGTGGCCAGGTCCATTTAGCACTTCTTTTTAATCCTTCTCATTTAGAAATTGCTGCGCCGGTAGCTGAAGGATCTGCAAGAGCACGTCAAGACCGTCGTAAAGATACCGAGGGAAGTCAGGTTGTACCTATTGTTGTGCATGGCGATGCTGCTTTTGCAGGGCAAGGTGTTGTCATGGAGACCTTCCAGATGTCACAAATTCGTGGCTATAAAACTGGTGGTACAGTGCATATAGTCGTTAATAATCAGGTAGGTTTCACAACTAACCGTCGAGAAGATGCACGGTCTACGGAATACTGTACTGATATTGCAAAAATGGTTCAGGCACCGATTATTCATGTCAATGGTGATGACCCTGATGCAGTGATGTTTGCTACTTTCCTAGCAATGGATTATCGCTATCAGTTCAAGAAAGATATCGTTGTTGATTTGGTTTGTTATCGCCGTCGTGGTCACAATGAGACGGATGAACCGTCTTCTACACAGCCCTTGATGTACCAAATTATTAAAAAGCACAAAACCACTCGGGCACTATATGCAGAAAGACTGGTTAGTGAAGGCGTTATTAATCAGCCAGATGCGGATAGTTTACTGGCTGAGTACCGCGACACCCTTGATCGTGGTGAAAATGTTGTTAACAAGTTAGTTTCTGAGCCGGATGAAGCACCTTTTGTAGATTGGACACCTTATCTGGATCATGATTGGACGACGCCTGCTGATACAACTTACCCATTAAAAAACCTTCAGAATCTTGCTGAAAAAATTACACATGTCCCAGATGGGATTGTCATCCAGCGCCAGGTCGAGAAAATTTACGATGATCGCCGAAAAATGGCTGGTGGTGCATTGGCACTGAACTGGGGTATGGCTGAATTACTAGCTTATGGCACACTACTTGAAGAAGGTTATACCGTACGTATGACCGGACAGGATATTGGTCGTGGTACTTTCTCACATCGCCATGCTGTCGTTCATAACCAACGTGATGGTGAAAGTTATATTCCTCTCAAGGCGTTAACAGAAGATCCCTTAGACTTTGAAATTTATGATTCGTTTTTATCAGAAGAAGCTGTTTTGGGGTTTGAGTATGGTTATGCATCAACTGCACCTAAAGGGTTGGTGATATGGGAAGCCCAGTTTGGAGATTTTGCCAATGGTGCCCAAGTTGTTATAGACCAGTTTATAACCAGTGGTGAGCACAAGTGGGGGCGACTGTGTGGTCTAACGATGCTATTACCCCATGGTTATGAAGGGCAGGGGCCTGAACATTCATCTGCACGTCTAGAGCGTTATCTACAGCTTTGTGCGGAGCAAAATATCCAGGTTTGCATACCGACGACACCAGCTCAGGTATATCACATGTTACGCCGACAGGCGATCAGGCCTATGCGTCGTC
>JALQUJ010000065.1 GCA_023263825.1 Porticoccus sp. | reverse complement strand
TGATTACCAAAAAGCTTTTAGCTTATACATGCCTTTTTTGGGCTTTTATATCTCTAGAAACCCAGATTACTAATCGCGATAGTGAGATTTATTTTATGAGTTTACATAATTTATTTACGATTATTTTTTAATTTTTCCAATATTTATGATTTTTTTTAAGAATTATTATCTATTTAAAAAAAGGATATTAAAGAAAGGCAGTCAGCAAGCGAAAAATTATGATCGCCCCTTTGTGTGCATGATTATCATTTATAACATTTATTTTTTGATTTACTACTACTCTAATAAGGAGATTTGACATGGTGATTAAAGGGGGTAGAACCCTTTAATACATTTTTGAGTTAAACAACTTGCGTTTTTTCAACCTTTCCAATCCTTTGGCCACACATTCTTAGTCGTAGTATTCCAGTCTGTTTGTAAATACAACTTTTCTACCTTTTCCCTGGCCCAAGGTGTTCTGCGTAAGAATTTCAGGCTAGAGGAGATGCTGGGGTCATTGGTCAAGCACTTAATATTGATACGCTTACCGAGCTCTTCCCAGCCGTATTTTTCTTCCAGCTGAGTAACGATCATTTTGAGTGTTACGCCATGCATCGGATCTTGATGGGTGGAGTCTTGTTGGGGTGTGTTGGTCATTTGTCGCTAATTTGTTCCCAAGACTTTTCCAAATACTCCAAAATGAGATTCATTATTTTATTAATATTCTCAAATCGTTCAGGTCGCTCCAACATTTCATCAGCCGTTTGTACATATTGACTATTATCCAATTAATTTTTGCAATGAATTGTAAGGTCTAATACAGAAGTTGCTGTGGTTTCCAAGTGAAACTGTAGTGCAACAACTTTATCATTCAGTATAAAGCCCTGGTTTAGGCAGGCTTTACTGGAAGCTGGTGGAATAGCATGGTCTGGAATAGAAAATGTGTCACCATGCCAGTGAAAAGCATCAAATTCATTGGGTAGAGCAGTACCTAGTTCCGTTGCTTTTGCTTCTTCAGAAAACTGGATAGGGAACCAACCAATTTCTCTAAAGCTGTTTTAATAATATAGGCACCGAGTACATCAGCAATCAGTTGCGCTCCCAAACAAATACCCAGCACAATTTTGTTCTGATCAATGGCTTGTTTGATGAAAGCTTTTTCTTTGGTCAGCCAAGGATAGATAGCTTGATCTTCAACACCCATGGGGCCGCCCATCACAATCAACCAGTCTATATCTTCTATGGGGGGGAAGTTCTTCATTTTTGTAAAGGTGAGTGACGGTTATGGTGTGGCCTTGATTTTTAAACCAAGTTTCTATACTGCCCAAACCTTCGAAGGGGACATGCTGCAAATAATGTACGTTCATGTGTGATAGTTGTTGCTATGGGTTTAAGTTGTTGTGGGTGTAAGTTCTAATACTAAAGAGGTTTGACTCTTGTGGGGATGTTCGTAAACTGCCTGCCACATTGCTCCATGTCGCCAACTCGTATCCCAAGGTAACTCTTATCAGTAGGCAATTCTCTCTTGATTTCCCCTTTGCTTTTGGCGTACCAGAGGCTTCTGCCTTATTTCGAGTTGAATACGAAGATTTTAAGGTTGATGAGATCTTGGGCTTCCAGTTTTCCGGTGAAGGTGAGCATTTATGCCTGCATATTGAGAAGAGGGGTGAAAATACCCGTTGGGTGGTCAAGTTGCTGGCTGAGCACTTTGGTGTAGATGAAATGGCCGTTGGTTATTGTGGTCTTAAGGATAGGCGCGCTGTCACTCGGCAGTGGTTTAGTGTTCAATTGCCCAAAACCCCAGATATTTCAGTACAAAGTTTGATTGCCTCGGAATTCCAGGTGCTGGAGTCCTGTCGCCACCATAAAAAGCTGCGTCGTGGTATCCACCAGGCAAACAGTTTTGTTATCCGGCTTAGGCATGTTCAGGGTGAAAAAGCTGAATTAGACGCTAAGTTAGAAAGAATTGCTGAACAGGGCGTACCAAATTATTTCGGCGAGCAACGGTTTGGTATTGATGCTGGTAATTTAACGGAAGCTGATAGTTTATTGAGTACCCAGTACGGCACTGACAGGAAGCCTGATCAGGGGAGAAAAGGTTCAGGCAAGAAAAGAGGGCGAGGTAAACGCGGCTCACCCCGTGGCGGTATGTATTTATCCGCAGCTCGTTCTTATCGGTTTAATTTGGTACTTGCAGAGCGCGTAAGGCAGTCTGA
>JALQUJ010000171.1 GCA_023263825.1 Porticoccus sp. | reverse complement strand
GGAGGGAAGTTATAATGCAACATGAAGGGGTCATCACGTTTACCTTCAAGGGCATCAATAATCTGCGCATCACGCATAGATCCCAGAGTTGCCGCAACAATCGCCTGGGTTTCACCACGGGTAAACAGTGCAGTACCGTGTGCTTTTGGTAATATACCCACTTCAACATCAATGGCACGAACGGTTTTACTATCACGGCCATCAATACGTGGCTCACCACGAATGATTCGACCACGAACAATTTTCTTTTCCAGCTTTTTAAAAGCATCGCGAACATCTTCTTCGCTGATACCTGCTTCATCGTCAGCCAGTGTCAGCGCTTCGTTACGGAGACTTTCCAACTGCGCTACACGCTCTTGCTTATCAATGGTACGGTAGGCGTTGTCCAGGCCTTCGCCAACCTTGGCCTTTAAGGACTCCGCAAGTAATGTATTTTCTGGCGCGGCTTGCCAATCCCAACGAGGCTTGCCAACTTCCTTAGCCAGTTCATCGATTACTTGAATAACTGCTTGTAGTTCCTGGTGTGCATAAAGCACTGCACCCAACATGATATCTTCAGGCAATTCGCTGGCTTCAGACTCCACCATCAGTACAGCGTCTGTCGTACCAGCGACAACCATATCAAGCTGGGAATCAGCCAACTCAGAATACAGAGGGTTCAGCATATAGCCTTTTTCAGCACTGTAACCAACACGAGCACCACCAACAGGGCCGTTAAACGGTACACCAGAAATAGACAATGCAGCAGATGCACCGATCATGGCAGCAATATCTGGATCTACATCTTTTTCTGCAGACATTACCGTACAAACCACCTGGACTTCATTCTTAAAGCCATCGGGGAACAGTGGACGAATGGGGCGGTCGATCAAACGCGAAGTTAGTGTTTCTTTCTCGCTAGGGCGTGCTTCACGCTTAAGGTAACCACCTGGGATTTTTCCCGCAGCGTAAGACTTTTCAATGTAATGTACGCCAAGAGGGAAGAAGTCCTGACCTTCTCTCATATCTTTGGCAGCAACCACGGTACAAAGTACAGAAGTTTTATCCATAGAGCACAATACTGAGCCCGTGGCCTGACGTGCGATACGACCAGTTTCCAGAGTCACAGTATGGTTACCATATTGGAATGTTTTTGTTACAGGGTTCATATATATATCCTATTCAGATTATTTATTTAATCTGAAGCTCAAAACAGACACCGGCATCAGCTGCTCGGGTTACCTATAACCACCTTTTATAGATAGTTATGGGAAACTCGATCAGCCAAAGTGTGCAAGCACTCTATCTGGCCTCAGTTATTTCTATAAAGTTACGTCTATAAAATAATTTTTATAGAGCAACAATCAACTCTCAATAATCAACAACGGCTCCCGAAGGAGCCGTCAATGATATGCTTAACGACGCAGGCCAAGCTTGGCAATAAGCTGTGTATAGCGACTTGCATCTTTACTCTTCAAGTAATCCAACAATTTTCTACGCTGGTTTACCATCCGAATCAAACCACGACGTGAGTGGTGATCCTTTTTGTGGTCACCGAAATGACCTTGTAGTTTGTTAATGTTAGCGGTTAGCAAGGCCACCTGAACTTCTGGTGAACCAGTATCGCCTTCCGATTGAGCGTTATCTTTAACGATCGCTTCTTTTTCAACTGCAGTTAACATCGTTTATTTCTCCAATATGCGGGTTAAGGTCCGGGATGCCCGCGCATATTTACAGACACCCTAATAAAAATTTGAATACGCTTTCTTTTATCTAGCCACAAAACTCTATATCACAACCAAGCGTTTTGGTGCTACACGACCATCATCGGTCACTTCACCAACCCCCAAAAACGGGCCGTCGGTTTCAAAGACGCGCACTATATCGCCTTCTTCGCCTTCGCGATAGGCCTGAGGCACCATCATTGGCTGCCCCTGACAGAAGTAAAACGCCATATCTTCTGACAATTCTACTGACATCATGTGCTGAATACCTGCATCCATTGGCTTCAACAAAGAGTCCAAAGCCTCTACACCCTGTTGTTCACGCAACTCTACCAGCTGCTCCAACGTCACAGTCTCCAGCTCATCAAATGGGCCCGCTGCACTGCGATGCAACCTGGAAACATAGGCACCACAGCCAAGCTGCTGCCCAATATCTTCAGCCAAGGTACGGACATAAGTACCTTTACTACAGTGGATTTCCAAATCCGCCTCAGCAAGCTGCCCCGGACGAAAATGCATCATATCCAAAGAATAAATAGTTACCGGCCGGGCTTTACGCTCGATTTCTACACCCTTTCGAGCCAACTTATACAGTGGCTGCCCCTGATGCTTCAATGCCGAATACATGGACGGCACTTGTTCAATATCACCACGAAAGTCCGGCAACACACTTTCTACTTGCTTTTGTGTCAGCCCTTCAGCGCCCAGCTCACTAACAACTTCACCATCAGCGTCTCCACTGGCTGTCGCCATACCAAACTTAAACGTTGCTCGGTAGCGCTTATCAGCATCCAATAAAAACTGGGTAAATTTAGTTGCTTCACCCAAACAAATAGGCAAAACACCCGATGCCAGCGGATCTAAACTTCCCGTATGCCCGGCTTTCGCAGCCGAGAATAAATATCTAACTTTTTGCAGAGCCCCATTTGAGGACATACCCAACGGTTTATTTAATAGCAGAATACCGTTAACCGGCCTGCCTATACGGCGTCGACCCAAAGCTCAATCTTCCTCAGAATTGGTACTGCTACTGGAACTATTACTAGAACTACTACCAGAACTATCCGATTCTGCCTGGCGCATCTTATCGCTGTGCACCACATATTCAATCAGTGCCGAGAGGTCTTGCCCTCTCGTACCACTGTGATCATAGATAAAGCGTAACTTTGGTGTCGTCCGCATTTGCATACGTTTCGCTATTCTTGAACGCAAAAAACCTGCCGCACCATTTAAGACTTCTATTGCCTGAGCACCCACCTCTTCAGAGGTGGTACCTACAAAAGTGACATACACTTTAGCGTGAGCCAGATCACGATTGGCTTCAACTGCAGTAATATTGGCCAATGCCAAGCGTGGGTCACGCACTTCTTCTCGAATCAGCTCTGCTAACTCACGCTGGAGTGCATCGGACACCCTGTCTTTACGGGTAAATTCTCTAGGCATCTTAATCTTTTACTCGTGCAAGCAGCTCTGGTTCGAAGGTCATTTACATCTGAATCAAACGTTACAGCTGACGAGCCAATTCTTTTATATCGTAGACCTCAATTTGGTCTCCAGCTTTGACATCGTTGTAATCTTTCACGCCGATACCACATTCCATGCCATTCCGCACTTCATTGGCATCATCTTTAAAGCGACGCAGTGATTCCAACTCACCCTCATAAATAACAACGTTATCGCGAAGAACCCGAATAGGCTTATTGCGGTAAACAGTGCCTTCAATCACCATACAACCGGCAATGGCACCAAACTTCGGCGAACGGAATACATCCCGCACTTCAGCAATACCAACGATTTCTTCTCTTTTCTCCGGTGCCAACAAGCCACTCAGTGCCTGCTTCACATCATCGAGAACGTTATAGATCACACTGTAGTAACGAAGATCAACCTCTTCATCTTGCGCTATACGACGAGCAGAAGCATCAGCACGAACATTAAAGCCAATAACTGCAGCACCCGATGTCATAGCCAGATTAATATCAGACTCGTTAATGCCGCCGACACCCGAGCCAATAACTTCAACCTCAACTTCTTCATTGCCTATGTCTGCCATGGAAGCCAAGATTGCCTCAAGGGAGCCACGAACATCTGCTTTAATCAGTACTGGTAACTTACCTTTCTCTTCACTGCCTTCAAAAGTAGCAAACATATTTTCCAGTTTTGCCGCCTGCTGGCGTAAAACTTTTTCCTGGCGCGCTTTATTTTGGCGTAGCTCTGCCAACTCTCTGGCCTTGCGCTCATCTTCAACAACCAGGAATTCTTCACCTGCTGCAGGAGGAACATCCAGCCCAAGGATTTCTACCGGAATAGAAGGGCCGGCTTCTGGTGTAGGTCGTCCAGCTTCATCATTCATTGCGCGGATACGGCCAACGCTTTCACCAGCCAAAACCAAGTCGCCTTTACGCAAAGTACCCGCTTGAACCAGTGCTGTCGCTACAGTACCACGACCTTTCTCTAACCTGGACTCAACAATAACGCCCTTGCCTGGTACATTACTTGGCGCTTGCAGCTCTAATAATTCGGCCTGCAACAATACAGCTTCAAGTAAATCATCCACACCCTCACCAGTATGAGCTGATACTTTCACAAACTGTGTATCACCACCCCATTCTTCAGGAATGACCTCTTTAGCAGATAATTCAGTAATGACACGCTCGGGGTCTGCTGCTTCCTTATCAATTTTGTTAATGGCAACAACAAGGGGAACACCTGCAGCACGGGAATGCTGAATCGCTTCTTCCGTTTGAGGCATCACACCATCATCAGCTGCAACAACCAAAATAACAACATCGGTACTTTGAGCTCCGCGGGCACGCATTGCAGTAAATGCTGCGTGTCCAGGTGTATCAAGGAAGGTGACCATGCCCTTAGGCGTATCAACGTGATAAGCACCTATGTGCTGAGTAATACCACCTGCTTCACCAGAGGCTACGCGACTCTCACGAATATAATCCAACAACGATGTTTTACCATGGTCAACGTGGCCCATCACAGTAACAACGGGCGCGCGAGGCTCCAATGCTTCTTCTATATTAGCTTGAAGTGCATCTATCAGGCTTTGCTCAACCTCTTCACCTGTAACAGGAGTTGGGTTATGACCTAATTCTTCGACGACTAGGGTGGCAGTATCTTGATCAATAGCCTGATTAATTGATGCCATGGTGCCCAGCTTCATTAGTCCTTTAATCACAACAGCTGCCTTAACCGACATCTGTTGCGCTAAATCACTAACAATAATTTCGTCTGGAATTTCTACATCAAACACTGCCTTATCTGTAGGCTTCTTAAATTTGTGCTTATTTTCAATTTTGGCAACTTTAGCAGCTGTGCGAAGACGAGGCTTTTTCTCTTCTTCTGCTTCATCAACCACCGCCTGCAATAGATCTTCATTTTTCCGCTTGGGCTCTTTAATAGCTCCACGCTTCTTCGGCTTTTTAGGAACATCTTCTGCATCAATGGCCGCATCATCGTCCGACTTCACATGTTTTTTAACATACTTGCTAGGCTCCACAGGAACATCAACGGGAATGGCAGATGGATCTATCGGTGCTTGCTGCTCATCTTCTACTTTTTGCTTCTGTTCTTCTTCTGCTTTACGCTTAGTTTCATCTTCTGCTTTTCTTCGTGTTTCGATGGCAGCTTGTCGCTTGGCTTCAACATCATCAGTACGATCAGATGACACATCAGTTATCGCTGCTGATTCTACTGGCTGCTCAATATCCGCCTGGCTTACCTGTTCCTCAGGGTTGCGCTTGACGTAAGTACGTTTTTTCCGTACTTCAACATTGACAGTTTTTCGTCCAGCACCTGTTTTTAGTGTACTGACAGTTTTACGCTTCAGCGTAATTTGTTTTGGCTCGCGTGCTTTTTCACCATGCAGGCTTTTTAAATACGCCAGCAACTTTTGTTTTTCTTCATCGCTAACCGGTGCATCAGCAGCATCATGCGACAGACCAGCTTCGCGCATTTGGCTCAGCAGGCGGTCGACGGATGCTCCGACAACCTTGGCAAGTTCGCTTACAGTGACTTCAGCCATCAGTATTCCTCGATTTTCCGCCTTCGGAATTAATTATTGTCGCTTTCTTCAGCGAACCAGGGTGCACGAGCCGTCATGATCAACTCGGCAGCCCTGCTTTCATCCATGCCATCAATATCCAGCAATTCATCTACAGCTTGTTCAGCTAAGTCTTCCATGCAAATAATGCCGCGAGCCGCCAACACTCGAGCCAGCTCGTCATCCATACCATCCATTGACAGCAAGTCTTCCGCTGGCTCTGAAATTTCCTCTTCAGTGGCAAGGGCCATGGTTAGCAATGCATCTTTAGCTCTAGCGCGTAACTCTTCAGCAATATCTTCGTCAAAGCCTTCAATGCCTGCCATTTCTTCTAGAGGTACATAAGCCACCTCTTCAATGGAAGTGAAGCCTTCTTCTACAAGAACCATGGCCACGTCTTCATCAACATCCAGCTTATTCTGGAAAGCTTCAATCAGATTACTGGACTCTTCCTGCTGTTTGCCTTCAGCTTCATCCACTGTCATGACGTTGATTTTCCATCCCGTCAATTCAGAGGCTAAACGAACATTCTGACCATTACGACCTATTGCCATTGCCAAAGATACTTCGGCAACAGCCACGTCCATAGAACGTGCATCTTCATCGACAATGATAGACTCTACTTCAGCAGGAGCCATCGCATTAATAACAAGCTGTGCAGGGTTATCATCCCAAAGCACGATATCGATACGCTCACCATCAAGCTCGTTGGAAACAGCTTGAACACGTGCGCCACGCATTCCGACACAAGCACCAACTGGGTCAATACGCCCATCATTGGTTTTTACCGCAATTTTTGCTCTTGATCCCTGATCTCGTGCAGCACCACGAATTTCAATCACTTGCTCTGAAATTTCTGGCACTTCAATACGAAATAGCTCTATAAGCATTTCATTACATTTACGGCTCAAATAGAGCTGTGGGCCACGATTTTCAGGATTAATTTCCTGCAAAATTGCCCTAACACGATCATTAATACGAAAAACTTCACGCCCTACCAGCTCTTCACGGGGCATGACCGCCTCAGCATTATTCCCCAGATCAACAATAATATTATCTCGTGTCACTTTTTTAACGGTGCCACTGACCAGCTCACCGACCTGATCACGATATTGCTCTACAACTAAAGCTCGCTCTGCATCACGTACTTTTTGAACAATAACTTGTTTGGCTGTTTGAGCGGCAATACGACCAAAACCAATATTCTCAACTTGCTCTTCAAAGACATCCCCGGCCTTCAAGCCAGCATCTTTTTCGTGGGCTTCTTCCAGGGTAAATTGAGTCCCCAATTCAGCCAGAGTCTCATCATCCATCACCTCCCACCATCGGGAGGATTCGTAGTCACCGGTTTCACGATCAATGACCACACGAATATTTGCATCTTCGTCGTAACGCTTTTTGGTCGCCATCGCCAGGGCCTGCTCGATGGCCTCGAAAATAACGTCTGGGGCGACACCCTTCTCGTTAGATACGGCTTCTACCACCATCAAAATTTCTTTGTTCATCTCTCAGCCTCGCGATCGCTCTTAAAAGCGTGGAACGATATTTGCCTTTTCAATGCTACTTATGGGAAATAGAAATTCATGATCTTCAACGATCAATAGAATATCTTCGCCCTCTACACCATTTAAATGGCCCTTAAACTTGCGCCTACCTTCATAGGGAAGCCGCAACCTTAAAGCAACATCTTCACCTATATATCTTTCGTATTGGGCTAATGTATATAACGGCCTGTCCAAACCTGGTGACGAGACCTCAAGTGTATATTCACTGGTTATGAGATCTTCAACATCCAATAGACTACTGACCTGCCGACTCACTTTTTCACAATCTTCCACTGTGATGGGATCATTATCGATATAGATTCGCAGCATAGCACTACGACCAGAAGACAAGTATTCCAAACCCCAGAATTCGCATCCCATAGCTTCTACTACAGGAACAACCAACTCATTCAGTGCTTCCAACCTCGTTGCCAACGGCTCCCTCGACGATCTTTATTTTTGGCCCTGCAAGCAAACTGTTTGCTGCCTTGCCTGATTAACCCAACCAAAAAATGGGCACAAGGCCCACTTCTAAACAGGTGGTGAAAGCCACCTAACAAAAAGCCCCTAAAGAGGGGCCTTTCGAACGCGCACTTTTTCAGCGCATACGATACTGGTCAAAAATACCAATATCAAAATTTGGTAGCGGGGGCTGGATTTGAACCAACGACCTTCGGGTTATGAGCCCGACGAGCTACCAGGCTGCTCCACCCCGCAACAAATCATTTCAGCTCAATTTAATCATAATTAATTAAGCTGTGAAGACTTAGCTTGTCTTCATTATTTCCAGCTAGTTCATAACTTCTAGCTTGGCCCAAATCAGCCCACAGGGGGCTACTTCAAGGGCCGAGGATTATAGGGCCGAGACAGCCCAAGGTCAAGGATAATCCCTCTTTATTCAGTAGCTTTTCCACAATAAAAATAGTGGTGAAATATCACTCAATCCCCGACAAGAATTATGACCTTAGATCTGGGGCTATTAGGCACAAAAAAACCCCATAACCGGGGCTTTTTAATGCCAGCGGGCAACTGGCTTTTAAGATGGTGCCCAAGGCCGGTAACAACTATTCTTAAATCCCTTAAAAAAACAACACTCTCATCAGTAAGTTGCATGGATATATTACTGAAATATTCAAAAACTGTCCAAAATATTGTCCAAAATTGTCGGCTCAGCTGTTCAGTCTAGGGGGGGGAGGGCTATTCCATCCTCCTACTCCAGTAGTACCACCCAAGTTACAAAAAAAGAGTGAATAGCGAAGCTGCTGTCCTTGCTCGCTTTGCTTTGCACTAGCGGAAAGCGTTATAGCACCTTCTACTCAGCCGCCATATGCTATGGGACTTAGTGAAATAAAAAACCAAAACCATTTGGCTTCACAGTTCTCATGCGAAAGAGAAAGCAAAAGAATCAGAGTAAAATAAAATGCCTGAAACCAATTCAAAAGAAATAATCGAGTCGTTAAAAAAAGGGTTAGTACCAATACTTAAAAAAACTTGGGATTTTTATCTCAAGCGAGGCAGGAAATTCAAAGTATTCATTCCTTTGATAATTGCTTTATTCATTCTCACTCTTTTGCCAGAAAATATGGACAAAGAAAAAGAAGGTAAAGCACACACAATGATGCTCATGTACGATGTCAGCATGGAAAGAGGACGCGATCTAGTTGATGAACTTGGCATGGATGCATTTGATAAAATAAATGCTCTTAAAGAAAAATATCCTCTAGACGACGATGATGTAAAGATCCTTATTGGCGCTGAAAATACTAAATTTGATAAATTGTCAGAAGCTTTCTCCAAACAATTTGATATTAGAAAGAGTGAGCTTGCAAAAAAGGCTTCTGTAGATTCAGGTCGCTCGATTACAGAAAGTGATATGGATGACTTTAAAGATGCTTATCTTTCGTATGGAAGCGCCTCCGGGTACGATTCGAACGCTTCACGCTTTGGTAATGATTTAAAGTGGAGCGGATTTACAGTTGACGAATATATAGATTTAATGAAATTAGCATCTGCAAATGATTTCGGATTGCAGTTTTTGAAATGGAACGTTTCTGCAGATTGGGTCAAACAAGGAATTGCAAAAGAAGGAAGTTATCAAAACTTTATAACATCCATAAAAAAGGTGCAGGAGGGTTTTCCTAAAGACTGGAAGCATGAAGATATTAACTTACCAGAATGGTATGAAAGTTTTTCAGCATGCAAGGATGATTATAAAAAATGCAAGAGCGCGGATACTTTGTATTACACGTGGGAAGGGATTGACGATTTACGGCGAGCATGCAGAGACTATTTAGAATCTCAAGCTAAATGGGGCGTTACTTGGGCATGGGGACCTTCTTTTGGCGGGCATATTACTGGTAAACGTTATTTAACTGAAGGAACTTTTTCTTTCTGGGACGATCGCGTCAAGATCAAAAACGGTTTTGGTGCTGAACGCACAGCAAATATTCGATGCGATGTTTCTTTAGATTCGAAAACAGTACTCTTAGTATATGAGAGATAGGTATCGTTATGACGATCACACATGTACTTAGATATATCTCTGCCGAAAAATATGATGAATGAAGCTTTATAATAGAAAAACTTTGACTACGATCTGACTCTGACTGGGCGTTACAACCATTGCTTAAGCTCTTTTGCTAGTGCTAACCCACTCAAATAAGCGGATTCTACTCTTCCACCCATTAGCCAGTCGCCACAAACCCCCACTCGTAGCTGGTGATCTATGAAAAAATCCTCATTATCTGAGGAAAGCTCTTTAGATATTTCGATGTTTGCATAACGCCAGAGGTGTAATCTTGAATACTCCGGTTCAGGCATCGTTTTGGCCATCAGCCTTTCCAACTCACACCAAAGGATTTGCTGAACGCGCGTAGGGGAGGCATTCCGATGTTGCTCTGCCCAGTTATTCGTAGAGTGTAGCAGCAGTCCCGCTCGATTATCCCGGCCCGGGCGAGATGGCTGCCACGCCAACCAGCCAATGGGGGAGTTCTTCACCACTGCAGCCTGCCAAGTAATTTTAAGTGCTCTAGAAAACCCTAGTAGCAGACTGTAGCAGCTGAGCATTACAGTATGCGCCACTTTCTCATAGCAGACAAAAGATGTCGGCAGCAGTCTAGCGGCCTGCGGTGCCGGGATGGCGCAGACAACCCACTCAAAAGGACCGTGGCAGGTGTTGTTGCTATCCCTCAATAACCACCCGGCAGATATCCTTGTAAGCAACTGAACCTCTGTATTCGTCATTATATTGAGACCAGATGCTTCCAGTTGACAGAGCATATTCATGCTCGGAACAGCTATATAATGAGGTTCATACCAGTCGCGCCCATAGGATTTCCTGTCATCGCCCAGGGTTGTAGTTCGTGGGTGCCATTCATTCACATGGCCAGCAGTAATGAGTGGTTTCAGGTAACGCTTGAAGGCGCGAGAGCGAGCTGTCATAAACTGTGCGCCGTGATCAAACTGAAAGCCCAATCCGTCAGATGTCGCTATACGCCCTCCTACACGAGAGGATTTTTCGAAAACAGTCACATCGGCATGACCATCAAGTTCTCTTGCCAGGATCAAACCAGAAAAACCGGCTCCGATAATAGCGAGACGAGGTAATTCCAGAACTACAGACATTAGTTTCTTGCCTCTCCTAGGATCAGAGGGCAATTAATCCATAGCTGAAAAGCGACAATAGGGCCAGCGTACTAACCTGAAGTCGAAGTTTATAAAACCACGGATCAAGCAGTTGCTGATTGAAAAGAGAGGAATCAATCAAAATTAGGAAAAAGAGGCATAAAATCAGTATTATTAAATTCAGAAAAAAGATAGAAAAGATGGATAGACAAGCTAACAAGGCAATAATATTACTGCACAAGAAAAGGTTGAGAGAACCTTTTTTGAATAAAAAAATCCCCCAATGAATCCCGGCAATGAATGAGACAATAACAGCGCTGTAAGCGACAAGCAACGCTTCCACATCAAATCCAAATATCACATCATTCCCTGTAAAAAATAGATAGACAGGAAAATAAAGAAATGGCAGCAAGCCACTATAAGCAAGCGCTTTAGCTAAGCGCTGATTGCGAGTATGGTTAGTATACATTTTTTACATAATTTCCCAAAATTACAGTGATGAACCCAATTTCCAGACAATTTTTAATAAGCGTTTTAAGAAATTCCATAGAGTCCAGTATTTTTTTACTTCTCTAAATGCTGCCAAGTCATTGTGGTCACCACTGAATCTCATTAGCCTGCCAATCAAGGTATAACGCATCTCCAACTTTGTTTATATCATCAAGAATAGAGAGTAACTGAGCTGCCACAAAATCGGCTGAAAATAATTTCTCTGGTGGTACATTTTTTTTAA
>JALQUJ010000017.1 GCA_023263825.1 Porticoccus sp. | reverse complement strand
TAGATTTAAAGCCTAAAGAATTATGGAAAACTCGAATTAGTTCACCTGTCCACCAAAGTAACAAAAATAAGGTTACTATTATCATTTTGGATAATCATATTTCCCCGTCTGGATTTAGTCAGATCGTTATCAGTCAGCCATTGTAAACTCCTATTTCCATATTCTTATCAGCTATGGCAATGAATTTGAAGTTCTTGATTTCCAGGATCTCATTGAAACCAAAGCCCAGGGTGACCATGACTTTCAAATCAAACTTAGAAACCCTGAGTATGATCTAACCCGCAGTATTAAGAAGGTATTAAACAGCTATCGTAGTGGTGGCAATCTGTTTGACACCATTAAAGGTGATATCACCTTTAATGCTTACATATCTCAAGATGCTCTACTGTCAGAAGACCTTATCGCCCATAAAAAAGAAGTGATTGAGATAGCCAACGAAATAGCTGCGGATTCTGAAGGTCGACTTAAGGTTAATATCATCGACCCTTATGCGGGCAATAGCTCTGTCGCCAAAAAGTTATCCAAAGAATATGGTTTAAGCCCCCTATCAACCAGCCGGTATGGTGGTGATTTCTTCTATTTCCATCTTATTTTGGAAAGGGATGATATGGCGATACAAATACCCCTAGAAGATAAAACGAAGCTCAGCTTTGAACGAAACCTCAAGGCGGGGATAAAACGTTTTGGTAAAGGCTTTATTAAAACTATTGGTTTTGTAACCCCTGTAGATGACCCTAAACTACAACAAATCGGTATTTCTGTACCCCAGTTTAATCAGTTAGCTGAATTCCTTGGCACTGACCTGAATATTATCGACGAAGACCTCAGTGATGGCAGTGTTTCCGGTGAAGTCGATATTCTGGTAGTCGCAGCGCCGAATGGTATGGGATCGAAGGAAGTTTTTGCTATCGATCAGTTTGTCATGAAAGGTGGATCCGTTGTTGCTATGGCTTCACCCTACACAATGACGTTAGGGCGAGATGGGCTGGGTCTAGCACAGCTAGAAGGTGAATTTAAAGACTGGCTTCGATATCAAGGCCTGGATATGGAGAATAAGCTGGTTCTGGATATGCAAAATAAAGCATTTCCACTACCTGTTATGCGGAATGCCGGTGGTCACCGAGTCCAGGAAGTTCGGATGATTGAATACCCCTACTTCTCTGATGTTCGCAGTAATGGCTTTAATCAGGAAAACGCTATTACGGCAAACCTGTCTCAAGTCACCATGGCCTGGAGCTCACCCATTACCGTTGACGCGGATAAAAACCGAAACCGCAAAGTCACCGAGTTACTTCGCAGTTCAGAAAATTCTTGGATTTCTGACAATACTGAAATCATGCCTGAAATAAATGACCAAGGTATGACTCTATTCCAGCGTGAAGGCGAGTTCAGCTCACACCTTTTGGGTGTGGTCAGTGAAGGGGAATTTACTTCCTATTTTGCTGGTAAGCCTTCCCCACTTCTCAGTGATGAAGATGAGAACAAAGGCAGCGAAGCTAAAGGCCGCCTTACTACTGAGGAAATTGTTGCTGAGATAAATGGCACTAAAGTCAGTGACTCTAGTAGCAATTCCATTAGTAATCCTGATACAAGCCCTGCTGACAGTCAGGTAAAAGAAGAGCCTGAAACAGAAACCGTGGAGACCATTGATTCCAGTGTGATACAAAAATCACCTGCATCCTCACGTATTGTCCTCTTCAGCTCTAATGACTTCCTGAGGGACCAAACCCTAACCATTGCCAACTCGGCGGTGGGTAGCGAATATCTGGGCAGTCTAGAACTCGTTGCCAATGCAGTCGATTGGGCACTGGAGGAATCTGGACTCTTGAGCATTCGTTCTCGTGGCCACTTTAACCGTACCCTGCCTCCAATGGAGCACGATACTCAGTTGTTCTGGGAGTATTTGAACTACGGACTAATGGTGATTGCGTTAATCATAATTGCCTTGGTGCGTAGAAAGCGTCAAAAATCCCGCCAACAGCATTATTTAACGCAGCTGGCTAACTAATTAAAGGAGGAGCCCCATTATGAAAAAACTAAAATTCTGGCTCACTGGCCTTTTATTTGCACAACTTCTTCTTGCTATTGCTTTGCTGTTTATTAATCAGTGGGAAGAACAAAAGAGCAAACCCAAGCCCATACTGGCAATTGATTGGAATAATGTCGACAAGCTCATTGTTGAAGATAATGACAGCGACGTGACCCTGACTAAAACAGAGAATACCTGGGTACTTTCAAATACCAAACTACCCATTAAACAGGATAATATTCAAGAACTACTTAGAAGCTTGGAAATGCTACAAACAAGCTGGCCCGTGGCCACTTTAAAAAGTAGTCACAAGCGATTTGAGGTTGTAAAAGATAAGTTTGTTCGACGAATACAGATATTTAGTAAAGACAAACTTGTGGAGGAACTATTTTTTGGTAGCTCTCCAGGCCTTCGTCAATCCCACGTTCGCCGTGTAGGTGATGATGCTATCTACAGTGTCGACCTTGATACATTAGACATTAATGCCAATAGCGAAATGTGGATAGATACCTCTTTCCTGGCTACAGGTAGCGATATTAGCTTAATTAAAGGGCCAGATTACAGTCTGAAAAGACCAGGAGCGAGCTGGGAGTTTAATCAATCAGGACCCTCTATCTTCCTTGGTAGCAGCAGACACGGCAAGCTAGATCAAGCTAAAGTAGAAGCATTTACAACTTTTTTATCCAATCTAGAAATTATAAGTGTAGCCCAATATAAGCCCGTACTAACGTCGGATGACACCACTAAGGTAAAACTGGAAATTACTGATGAAAAAGGCAGCTGGACTTACCTCTTTGTCAATGTTGGCGATGCATACTTTGTCAGTAGAAATGACCAAAGTGATATGTTTATTCTGGATCAGGGCGTCTATGAAAGCATTGCAAATGTAACCCAAGCTGACCTTCTGGTAGACAAGCCTAAAACTGATGATGAGGCTAATGAAGAAGCTGTATCAAGCAGTGAATAATAGACCATTGGCTTAATTAAAAAGCCCGGCAATTAATATTACCGGGCTTTTTTATTATGTGTCTTTGATCGTTATTATTGTATGAATACCCACTAAAAATCTGAAACCAAGAAATACATGGGTCAAGCATTCTTGCTCAAAAACAGTTTTTCAAAGTTTGATGTTGTCACCTCTGATACCTCTTCAAATGAAATATCTTTAATTTCTGCAACAGCTTTTGCTACTTCAACAACATATTTTGGTTCATTCTGTTTACCACGATGGGGAACCGGAGCAAGCCATGGGGCATCTGTTTCCACCAACATCCTATCAAGGGGTACTTGTTTAACAACTTCCCTTAAGGCACTAGCATTACGAAATGTAATAATTCCTGAAAATGAGATGTAAAAATTCAAATCTATGGCAGCACTAGCCATATCCCAAGATTCAGTAAAACAATGAAGTACGCCAGCATTCTTTGTATCTGCGTACCTGCGCATAATAGAGAGTGTTTCTTCTTTCGCTTCACGTGTATGGATAATAACGGGCTTTTCTAACTGGCTGGCAGCCTTCAAGTGCCGAATAAAACTTTCTTGCTGCCACTCTGACGAGTCGCTATCGTAGTAATTATCCAGCCCTGTTTCACCGATGGCAACGACAATGTCGTGACTACCCAGCTCAATCAGTTCTGAAATTTCAGGTATTGGCGGGCGTTTTTCTTGTAAAGGGTGCACACCAACAGAGACGTTTATATCTCCATACTCTCTCGCTAAAGCAATTAGATTTTTTGATGAGGGAAGATCTACACCGACACTAAGAAAATGTTCCACACCACGCTCTCGTGCAGCTTGTAGTAAGCTAGAAAGGTCACTTTGATACTTGGCTAAATCAAGATGATCGAGATGGCAATGGGAATCCACCAACACAGCAGGGTATTCCTTATATAGCAGAGTGCTTAACCAGATTAAAAGATGGTCTACATCGTATATTGTTTTGACAAGTTTACTATAGCTACATTCTTGCCATCCACTATCAGGCAGCCTTGCCTTAAAAAAATAACTACTTATAACTACACAAACTGACGTAATCAGGCTCTACAGCTTAATTCAGACATTACCGTTTAAAAAGCTGTTGCCAATTCAGCAGTAATTCTTCCCAAAGCAACTGTATGTTCGGGTTTGCAGTGCTTTGCATTTGTCGTTTCGCTTGCATCAGCGTATCCATATAGCGGAACACTAAACGCTTTGATACCCCTTTTTTACCCGACTTAATCATCAATGCCAGGTGACTATACAACCAATCTACCATCATAGGGGAATCATTTTCCTGGCAAGCTTCAGCTACAGTTAGTGCTGAGATACGATGTTCTGACAAATCATCTATCAATCCAACAAACTTTCGACGACGTTCTAGCAAGTCGGTTTCCAGCAATTGTAGGGCTAGTAACGGACAACCATTTGAATAGTGTAACAACTGTTCTATCTCTTCATTTTGCCCCGCCACCTGGGCTAACCAGGGACGAACTTTTGAAATTGATGGCACCGGAAATTTTACCATACGACAACGACTTCTTATGGTAGCTGATAAACGTGAAGGCTCATTACAAACCAGTATTAAAAGTGTATTCGGGCCCGGCTCTTCTAAACTTTTTAATAAGGCGTTTGAAGCATTGATGTTCATTGACTCGGCCGGGGAGATAATAATTACCTTCCAACCACCTTGCTGGGATGTTTTTGCTACGAACTCTCCAAGCTGCCGAATCAAATCTATTTTTATCGCTTTACCTTCTTCTTCTGGTTCTATTTTAAAATTATCCGGATGACCACCTGACATAACCAAGTGACAAGACTTACATTGACCACACGAGTATCCCCCAACAGGGGCATGGCACAATAATCGTTGGGCCAAAGATAAGGCAAACTGATACTTACCTATATATTTAGACCCGGTAAGCAGTAGTGCATGTGGCAATCGCTGTTGTTCAATCTGCAACGCTAGTTGTTGCCACTGGTCTTGCTGCCATGGGTAATGCATAGCCACAGACTGCTGTACTGGTTTAGTGGCTGGTTTACTCATTACAGCTGGCTTCCATAAACTGGTTAAGTTGTTCACCTAAATCTAACTGTACTTGTGCAAGTGATTGGGATGCATCAACAATTCGATATTGCATGGGTATTTTTTTTGCTCTTGATAGGTAACACTCCCTAACCTGTTCGAAAAAATCCAATTTTTCCTGCTCAAATCGATCCGGCTGACTACGTTTACTTGCTCTCTCAAGGCCTTGGGCAACGGGGGCGTCAAGAATCAGTGTTAAATCAGGGCGTAGTTGTTCCTGTACGAGGTTCTCCAACAGGGCAATTTTTTCCATAGCAACACCTCGGCCACCTCCTTGGTAGGCATAAGTTGCATCGGTAAAGCGATCACACAATACCCATTGTCCACGCTCCAAAGCGGGCACAATAACTTCCGCTAAATGCTGTGCTCGGGCTGCAAACATCAATAAAAGCTCTGTATTCTCATTAACAGCTTCATCCCTTGGGCTCAGTAGCAATTCACGGATATCCTCCGCTAAGGGTGTCCCTCCGGGCTCACGAGTTTTTATATGATCGATACCCTGCCGTTCTAACCAGGATTGAATAAAGGCCATATTGGTGGTTTTACCCACACCCTCTCCGCCTTCAACCGTAATAAACTTACCTGGCTTAACTATCATAATATTTCTGAATCCCACAGATTTCTTTTACACGTTTTATTTACAAGCTTTCTTTACAGACTGACGTATTTAGTTACTTTCACTTAACACTAGGGCTAGAACGATAATTTGAACGACGCTTTAATTGGTAACGCTTTACTGCCTGTGAATGCTCTTTCAATGTGCTAGAAAAGTAATGGCTACCATCACCTTTTGCCACAAAATATAACGCACTTCCTTCCGCGGGATGAAAAGCGGCATGTATAGCCTCTCGCCCTGGCATAGCGATAGGTGTGGGCGGCAACCCCTTAATCAGATAAGTATTGTAATCTGTTGGTTGCTTTAAATGGCGTCGAGTTATATTACCCTGATATTGATCCCCCAGCCCATAAATAACCGTCGGATCCGTTTGTAATCGCATACCTTTTTCTAAACGCCTGGTAAATACACCCGCTATTTGTGCTCTTTCTGAACCTACTCCAGTTTCTTTTTCCACAATAGAAGCCAAAATCAGGGCCTCATAAGGTGTTGTAAAAGGCAAATCATCACCTTTATTTTCCCACTCGTCATTAAGCGCTTCGCGCATACGCTCATGAGCCTGCAGCAAGATATCTCGATCACTTTCTCCACTACTGTAAAGGTAAGTATCTGGAAAGAACCAACCTTCAGGATGAGAAATATCAAGGCCTAACTCTTTTAATATCACCTCTTCAGTCAAACCTAACAACGTCTTATCCAACTTTGGCTGTAGTGCCAACAATGCTAACCACTCTTTAAAACTTAGCCCCTCCGGAAACGTCAGCTGGTATTGAATTACCTGTCCAGAATTAAGCAAGTCCAAAAGTTGCCTGGGCGTTAAACCAACACTAAGGTTATATTCCCCCACCTTAATGGAAGTCTGCTCTACAAACCGCGCATAGAGAACAAACAACTCCGGCAGCTCAAGTATCCCAGTTTTAGCTAACTGCCTGGATATACGGGTTATATTAGTACCAGCGGGCACTTCTATCTGTTCAGAAGACACCAAGGAAAGCGGTGTATCTAAATAATGATTAAGCGCTTTATTCCCCAGATATAAACTCACACCAACAATAACAACGAGAAGCAGACATCGTTTTAGTAGCCTCAATACAACAGATTGCAACATAACCCTCAATGCCTTATTCAGTGCTATTCAAATAAGCAGGCAGCGATTTATATAAGGCTGCTTGTAAGGCTAATGTCTGGGGCCCTAGAGACCAACTAGATTGATTTGCTAATCCTGGGTTTCCTGGGACTAAATTTTCTAACGATAAGACAGGCCAAATACCATTTACTGAATTACAAATAAAAACTTCATCGGCTGACAGCAAATCATCCAGTAAACAGGTTACTTCTTCTATTTTAGATAAAGAGCTAAGCGAAAGGTTACACAACTCTTCCATAATATATTGACGCATCACCCCTGCCACACCACATTGATCCAGCTTGGGGGTAAACCATGCCCCATCGCGGTAGAAAAAAAGATTGCCGCTAACGGCTTCTATCACATGGCCATATTGATCCAGCATCAGCCCTTCTTCATATTCATCGCCCCATTCACCTCGGGCAATGACTTGATCCAGGCGATTGAGGTGCTTAATTCCAGCGAGTTGAGGAGAAGAAGCTAATCGATGCTGACACAGCTTTAAGGTAACACCACATCGTTGATAATGATTTGGATAATCTGACAATGGAAACCACTGAAGTAAATAGTTTGGGCTAGTGTTGGACAGACGGTAGCCCCTATCACCCCTACCCGCTGTGATCATAATTTTAACAATGCCGTTATCGGGACAATTGGCTATTAGCTGATCAAGATAACCCTGGAGTAAATGATTATCTAAGCTGATAGATAAGGTATGTGCGCCTTTCCTTAGCCGTTGATAATGGTAATCCCAAAGGGGCATCTGGGTATCACTCAGGCGAATCGTTTCAAATAAGCCATGTCCATAGCATAGTCCCCGATCTATAACAGAGATCAGGTTGCTCGATTCTCCATTTAAAAAGCAAATGGGGAGTTGTTTTTGGGGCATTTTGTGGTCAGCCTCGTTATTGGTCTGATTTTGACCATGATCGGGAATTAAACCAAATCTAGAAAATAAATTCAGGCACAAAAAAGGCCACTCAATAGAGCGGCCTCTCATGTTCAGCAAACTAAGCTCAACAACTCAAGCTCAGCAACCTAGAGCTATTAGCCATGGTTAGCATTGATGTAATCAATCGCATTCTGAACAGTAGCGATTTTTTCCGCTTCTTCATCAGGAATTTCAGTATCAAATTCCTCTTCCAAAGCCATAATCAATTCTACTGTATCCAGGGAATCAGCACCCAGATCTTCTACAAAAGAAGACGCTGGCTTAACGTCATCTTCTTTAACACCTAGTTGTTCAGCAACCATTTTAGCTACGCGTTCTTCGATGCTGCTCATGATATGTATTCTCTCCTGTTTCTTAGAAAGTATCCTGCTGCCCGGCTAATACAGCTCACCCCACAACAAAAATTCTTATTATTGACCTAACGTCAGGCCGGCATTTTACCCCGAAATAACACAGGGTGTAACCGCTTTCGTTAAAATCATTATTTATCAATAAAATTCAACAAGTTAAATAGCTATTTAACTCATTACGACATATACATGCCGCCATTTACGTGGATGTTCTCACCTGTAATGTACCCTCCACTATCGCTGGCAAGAAAATCTACTACAGCCGCAATCTCTTCGGGTTCACCCAATCGCTTTAACGGCACTTGAGACAAAATCGCCTCACGGTTTGCATCAGGTAGTTCTTTCGTCATGTCCGTATCAATAAAACCTGGCGATACGGCATTCACAGTAATATTACGCGGCCCCAACTCTTTTGCCAGAGAACGGGTAAAACCACCCACACCGGCTTTTGTTGCACAGTAATTAGTCTGACCTGCATTACCCATGGCACCAACTACTGAGCTGATATTGATAATGCGGCCCCAACGAGCTTTTGTCATACCACGCAGGCAAGCCTTAGATATGCGATAGATGGAATTAAGATTGGTATCAATCACATCAAACCATTCATCATCTTTCATGCGCATCAGAATGTTGTCTTTAGTAATACCAGCATTGTTCACGAGCACCAAAGGAGCACCGTATTCTTCCTGAACAGCGTTCATAAGTGTATCAATCGATTCTTGGCTGGCTACATCCAGAACCATGCCCTTTCCTGTAATGCCTTTTTCTGCAAAACGCGCAGAAATTTTTTCAGCACCGCCTTCTGAAGTCGCTGTGGCAATGACAGTTGCGCCCTTGGCACCTAAACTGTCAGCAATTGCAGCACCAATGCCTCTGCTGGCGCCTGTGACCAGAACCACCTTATCCTGCATACTCATACTTGTCTCCTAAAATTCTGAATATTCTTATTGCATTGGGGGGTGAGGTTAGACTTAAGCCAATGCTTTTTCCAAACTCGCTGGGTCTTCGGTAGCAAATGCTCCCAAAGAACGCTCAATTCGTTTGCATAAACCACTTAAAACTTTACCCGCACCACATTCAACCACTGAATCAATACCATTAGCGGTCAGTGTATTTACACAATCAACCCACAATACTGGGCTACAGATCTGATCAATCATCAATTGCTTAATTTTTTTCGGGTCAGATTCTGTCTGTGCATGAACATTGTGTACAACCAATGTTTCTGGAGCTGAAAATTCTGTTGCCATTATTTCTTCAGCCAGCCTATCGGCAGCAGGCTTCATTAAATTCGTATGGAAAGGCGCACTCACAGGTAAAGGTAATGCACGTTTAGCTCCGGCCTCTTTACAGCCTGCAATTGCACGTTCTACCGCTTCAGCATTACCCGCGATCACAACTTGTCCAGGAGAGTTGAAGTTCACTGCAGCAACTTCTAGACCCTGGCAAGCTTCAGTACAGATGGTCTTAATCACTTCATCGTCCAAGCCAATAATGGCCGCCATCGCACCCTCTCCTTTAGGTACAGCCTCCTGCATGTAGGCACCACGGTTGCGAACCAAACGGACAGCATCTTGAAAAGCAACCACACCAGCACATACCAGTGCAGACCACTCACCCAGGCTATGCCCTGCCATTAACGAAGGCTGAACACCGCCCTTTTGCTGCCATACTCTCCATACAGCAACACTAGCTGTCAATAGCAAAGGCTGTGTACGCTCAGTAAGCGTAATATCTTCCTGGGTACCGTTCTGTACCAAGTCCCAAAGGTCATAGCCCAAAACTTCTGATGCTTCGGCAAAGGTCTGCTCGATAAGAGGATTTGCTTCCGATAGTTCTTTAAGCATACCGATCTTCTGTGAGCCCTGACCAGGGAATACGAAAGCTAACGTTTTTTTCACGTTGGGTTTGTCCACAAATAATGTCTCCACCAGTTACTTCTCTACTAATGACAAAAAGTTAAATCAGCTTAACTTTTTATTTGCTAATCGTTTTATTAATCAATTATTTTATTTAACAGGCGCTCTTCTATCAGCGTAGGAAGATCACGATGGGCTTCATTTACAGCAACACTTAAGGCCCGAGAAAAGCCCTCAACTGAGGCTCCGCCATGACTTTTAACAACAACCCCCCGGAGACCCAACAAACAAGCGCCGTTATACGCAGCGGGATCAAGTCTCTGCTGCAATGATTCCAGCGCTGGCCCAGCCAACAGGCCCGCCACCTTAGAACGCAAATTTTGAGATAAAGCTTCTTTTAAAAACCCTGAAAGCATCGTAGCCACACCTTCACTGGCCTTTAACGCTATGTTGCCGCTAAAACCATCGCATACAACAATATCAGCCGTACCTTTAAACAGATCATCACCTTCCACAAAGCCGATATAGTCAATTTCAGGGTCTGCACTCAGCAATTCTGCAGCATCAAGGATTTGCTGACGCCCTTTGATTTCCTCAACACCGATATTTAACAAGCCAACAGAGGGTTTCTTTCCGCCAACAGCTGAAGCCATAACAGCCAATGATGCCATCATGCCAAATTGATAAAGCTGTTCCGCAGAACACTCTATATTGGCCCCTAGATCAAGCAAATGGGTATATCCCTTTGATGTGGGTACTTTGGTACAAATTGCTGGACGTGTAATACCGGTCAATGTTTTTAGCTGCAAAAATGACATGGCAACCAACGCGCCAGTGTTACCCGCGCTGACACAAGCATTGGCCTGGCCATCAGCAACTAATTTTAGTGCTTGCCACAAAGAAGAATCACGTTTGTTTCGAACAGCGAAAGAAGGCTTCTCATCCATTGCAACAGCTTCACTGCAATGATGTATTTGATATTGATCTGAGGGTATATCACCAATATTTGTAAAATGCGGGCGTATTTCATTTTCGTCGCCAAGCAAAACTACTCTTAGAAAAGAGTATTGACGCAAAATATCGAGGGTCGCAGGAACCGTGATGCGGGGACCAAAATCCCCGCCCATGGTGTCAATGGCAAGACATAGAGAGTCGGCCAAAGAAATATACTATCAGTCGTGAAAGACGCTAGTCTTAATCACTGATAGCCTTCTATATAAATTAGTCTTCAGCACTATCAACAACTTTCTTGCCACGGTAGAAACCGTCAGCAGAAACGTGATGACGATGATGTTTTTCACCACTTACTGGATCAGTTGACAGGGTTGGTCCAGTTAAAGCATCGTGTGAACGACGCATGCCACGCCTTGAACGGGTTTTACGGCTCTTTTGTACGGCCATGTGCTACTCCTGATAAAAAAGTCTGTTAATTGTCAGCGTCTTTATCTTGAAAGACTCAAAAAAACGCGTCATCTCGCAAAAGCAGTACAAAAAGCTACTGCTTTTTTAGTTGTTCCAAAATACTAAAGGGATTATCTGCGCCTTCGTCTTCGCTTAAGCTCTCATCCATTATCGGTTCAGGGCTTAAAACAACACTGCATTGGTCCTCTGGATGGTATGTTACAAATGGCAAAGCCAATAGGAACTCATCCTCAACCAAAGCGGCAATATCTCCCGCTTCTTCTTCCACCACCCAAGGATCTAAATCTTTAGGAAGTGATTTTGCCTCATCCTCAGACCAGACGATACCTAATACCGTATCTATCGCTAGAGGGAGCGTTATTGGCTCCAAACAGCGCTGGCAGGCAATAAGCACCGTGGTTGATGCAATAATATGCACAACCTTGCGACCCTGGTCAGCTACATCAAATATCAGCTCGGCCTCAATTGGCTCGCTGATTTCAATGACGGCATCGGCAAATCTGACGCACAACTTACGGTCAATATTTCCCGTCAGAGTCACACCCTGATTCACCAAACGCCTAGGCTCTACAACCTGAGACAAATTGCTTCTCTTTGGGGGAGTCAACATAGGCGCGCAATAATAGTGATACCACCTTGATCTGTCAAAGAAAACTTCCCGAAAAACATGGCTTTCAGCCGTATTTCACCCTATTGTCACTATCTACTCACATGTTATTCATTAAAGTAGGTCCAATTGACAATTTAACGATACCTTTGCAGACAAGATATGAAGCATCTAAAAAGCCATAAAAACTGTATATAATAGCTTTCTAATCGCACCCTTACATGTCCGAAACAATAGCTTCAAAATAAATAACTTCGAAATGGTAGCATCACCAACAAAACAGCGACTTTAACTGCAAACCAATAAAATTCTATGGCCAAACTGATTCTCGCCTCTTCCTCCCAATACCGACGCAAACTATTATCCAGGCTACAACTTCCGTTCGAACCCCATTCACCTGACATTGATGAATCACCCAAATCCGGCGAATCGCCTGAAGACATGGTCAAACGGTTGTCTGAAGAAAAAGTCAGAGCTTTAGCCAGTCAATATAGTCATCATCTCATTATTGGCTCTGATCAAGTGGCTGTTCTTGGTAAAAATGTACTGACCAAACCCGGTAGTTTTGATGCTGCCTTTGAACAACTAACATCTCAATCTGGTAAAAAAGTCCAATTTTTAACAGGGCTTGCCCTACTTAATACCAACACCAATGTTATCCAAGTCGACATGATCACAACCGAGGTTGCTTTTCGCCAATTAACCAACCAAGAAATTACCGACTACTTACTTCAAGATGAACCCTATGACTGCGCGGGAAGCTTCAAAAGTGAGGGGCTCGGCATCACTTTATTTGAAGGTATATATGGAACAGATCCCACCGCTTTGGTCGGACTCCCACTTATTAGGCTTGGTGAAATGCTCAGAAACTCCGATAAATAAGATTAATAAATTACTTTAAGTTATATATTTAATATATTGTTTTTAATTATATTTCTAATTTCAAAAAAATCGTCTACACAAGCTAATGGCTGATACTTCTTCAAGCGATCTGCCGAATGAGCTCCATAGCTAACAGCAATACGCGGTGTTCCTGCATTAACCGCCATTTCCATATCAAATTCCGTATCACCGATCATTAGCGCATCTTTTGTCGGTACACCAAAGTCATCCAGTAACTCATGAATCATTAGCGGGTTCGGCTTCCCTGCTGTTTCATCTGCGCATCGGCTACCATGAAAAAAATTATTCAATTTTCTAGATCTAAAAACCCTATTCAATCCCCTGCGGCTTTTGCCTGTAGCAACCGCCAGCAAATAGCCTTCATCCTTTAGGGCTTCTAGGGTCTCCTGTACACCTTCAAAAAAAGGAGACGGGTTAGAATCGTGCTGAACAAAATGTCTAGAGTAGCTATCGCGCATAGCAAGTATCTGGTCCATATGAATCCCTGGGAACAATCGCTCTAGGGCATCAACCAAACCTAAACCGACAATTTCTCGTGCCTCATGCTCTGGAGGTGGAGGCAATCCAATTTCTTCCGCAGCACAGCGTATACAAAGTGCTATACGGGAAAGGGAATCACATAAGGTGCCATCCCAATCAAAAATCAACAATTTTGCCAATGTTCGATACTCCAAATATCAAGCTTAAGCAGTCAACTCGATATAAGTTAATTGATACTCAATCTAATCTGGTTAAAAAATGACTTAACTCTTCTGGAAGCGGTGCTTCTACAGAAATTTTGCTGCCCTTCGGTGAACGAAATTTTAGCTTTGCCGCATGAAGGAACATACGCTTCAAACCAAGATGCCTCATCTGCCGGTTATACTCGTCATCACCGTATTTCTCATCCCCAGCCAAAGGGCAGCCCGCATGCTGGGTGTGCACCCTTATCTGGTGAGTTCGCCCCGTTTCCAGTGTTACTTCCAAAAGAGTCGCCTTATCAAAACGTTGCAAGACAGTAAAGTGTGTCACTGCGGGCTTCCCCTCGGGGTTCACCTTAACAATACGCTCTCCTGACTTAAGTTCATTGCGAAGTAACGGGACGTTAATGTTCTTCATCCCCTGCGGCCAACGGCCACTAGCCAGGGCCTGATAAACCTTACCAACACGACGTCCGCGCATTTCATCTTGTAAAAAACGAAGGGCTGAGCGCTTTTTGGCCACAATCAAACAACCGGATGTTTCACGATCCAAACGATGAACCAATTCTAAAAAACTTTGTTTTGGTCGCGTTGTCCTCAATGCCTCTATCAAACCAAGGTTGACCCCGCTTCCGCCATGTGCCGCCAACCCTACAGGCTTATTAATGACCAAGAGCAAAGGATCTTCATAAATAATGCTTTGCTCCAGCAACTTCTGCAATTTAAGACCAGGTGCCGCAGGAGCCTCCCTCTCCGCCACACGTACAGGAGGGATTCGCACCTTATCTCCAGGGGCTAACTTATATTCCGGCTTCACTCTGGATTTGTTTACCCTCACCTCTCCCTTTCGAAGAATCCTGTAAATACGAGATTTAGGGACACCTTTCAGTTTCGATAACAAAAAATTATCAACTCGTTGCCCAGCCTGGTCATCAGTGATATCTACAAACTTCACAGCCACTCCTTTTGATTGCTGGGGCTGTGATTTCAAGGCCTTAGCTTGTGAAGGTTTTGTCTGAGAAGGTCTTTCCGGGGTGTTTTTCATTAGAAACGTCATATCAAGAGCAGAAAACATTCTACCAGCTATCCTTTTCCCAAACATCTCCCCAAACCTGTCTTCATAAACACATTCAAACCTTTACCAGCCCAATTCCATGGATAGTAAGACAGCCTAGGGCTATTGCTATAACTATATGTATTATTATGGATTTCTAAGGCCGGTCGAAATGTAAAAAAACCTCCGATAATCATAGAATTAAATAGATCTTTCGATATTTTTAAATTGAAGGCCTTGGCAATACCTGATATATTCCTTGGCCGTTTTGTTTAGCCCATGCTAGATATGCAATGACCGTATCCAGCTATAGGGTTTCATTGAGCACACATGCTACAGACTTGGGCACACATGAATACTGAGCAAGCATGTTGATAAGGCTCCATGAGCTAAACAAACAGAATAAGTAAAACGAAAATGTGAATACCTTTAATTGAATATATTGCGATAGCTGCCCAAAAAAGAAGAACGAGCAGCTGTCATAGAGAAAAACCGCGCTAAAGGCGCAGAAGTTACCGCATACAGATTGAACAAATGTTCTGAGTAAGGCAGCAGTAAACGAATACAAAAACAAGTTGTATCAGGCACCAAGAAACTGTGTATAAAATATGCTTAAAGCATGTGGCTATACATGCAACAAGGCCGCCTCAAAAGAGGAGTCATCTTAAGAAAACCATCTTAAGTGAAACAGCCTTAACCGGGAAAACCCGTAATAGAATCCAACCCTGATAGAACGACATAGACGATTTGTTTAAAGCTGCCAAGAACAAAGCAAAGTATTAGCAACAAAACATCAGATTGATAACTTGCAAGGTAATACCTGGAAAGCTCAGTGACTGATAACGGAAAATATAGGAATATCATAAGGCTAACAAGCCTTCACCACATAGCTTAAATAAGCTTTTGGCCCCTATTTGTCCGGTTTTTTGTGCGCTATATTGCCATACGCTGTTCATCGCTCTTGCGATACTTCTGCTGTCTGCTTCGCAAATGACAGTAGGACAACATCATGAAACGCATGCTAATCAACGCCACCCAACCAGAAGAACTTCGGGTGGCCCTTGTCGACGGCCAACGCCTATACGACCTGGATCTGGAAAACCGCACAAGAGAACAACGCAAAGCCAATATCTACAAAGGTAAAATCACCCGTGTAGAACCAAGTCTGGAAGCAGCCTTTGTCGACTATGGCGCCGAGCGCCATGGCTTTTTGCCTCTTAAGGAAATTTCACGGGAATACTTTTCCAAGAAACCTAATGAAATCGATGGCCGCATCAAAATACAAGATGTAGTCCGCGAAGGCCTAGAAGTTGTCATTCAGGTTGAAAAAGAAGAGCGCGGCAACAAAGGAGCAGCCCTGACGACCTTTATTAGCCTGGCTGGCCGTTATCTAGTACTAATGCCCAATAATCCACGAGCTGGTGGCATATCCCGCCGCATTGAAGGCGAAGAAAGAAATGAGCTGAGAGAAGCCATTCGAAGCCTTAAAACACCCAATGGTATGGGCGTTATTGTTCGTACAGCAGGTATTGGCCGTTCTTCAGAAGAGCTTCAGTGGGATTTAGATTATTTAAATCAGCTTTGGACGACGATTCAAGATGAATCAAACAAGGCCAAAGCGCCCCACTTCTTATTCCAAGAAAGCAATGTCATTATCAGAGCGATACGTGATAATCTTCGCCAGGATGTTGGAGAAGTTATCATTGATAATCGTGAAGCTTACGACCTAGCTTCTGCCTTTATTCAACAAGTTATGCCCAACTTTCAAAATCGGGTAAAGTTTTACGAGGATGATATCCCTCTCTTCAACCGTTACCAAATTGAAAATCAAATAGAGACTGCCTTTGAACGTGAAGTAAAACTTCCTTCTGGTGGTTCCATCGTTATTGATGTAACTGAAGCTTTAATCTCCATTGATATCAACTCTGCCCGGGCTACCCGTGGTGGTGATATTGAAGAAACCGCACTTCGTACGAATCTGGAAGCAGCGGATGAGGTTGCTCGCCAACTACGCCTTCGCGATATGGGTGGCCTAGTGGTTATCGACTTTATCGATATGAACGCTAACAGGAACCAGCGTGAAGTAGAAAATCGCATGCGTGATGCGCTAGAAATAGATCGTGCTCGTGTTCAAGTCGGTCGTATTTCCCGCTTTGGCCTATTGGAAATGTCACGTCAACGACTACGCCCATCCTTAGGTGAAACCACATCTAAAGTCTGCCCGCGCTGTGTTGGCCAGGGAACCATTCGTGGCACTCGCTCTCTAGCACTCTCTATTCTTCGCCTGGTTGAAGAAGAAGCGCAAAAAGAATACAGCTCAGAAATACGCACTATTTCACCTGTTTCTGTCGCAACATTTTTACTCAATGAGAAGCGCAAAGAAATTTCAGAGATCGAAACACGCCACAATATTAAAGTTGTCGTTATCCCCAGTGAAAGTCTTGAGACACCTCACTTTGAAGTCCAGAGAATCAGAGAACAGGATGATGTTAATACTGAATACAGTTACAAATTATCTGATACCGTCTCAGATGAGCTAGTTTCCCAGGAAAAAGATGTTGTAAAACCGGTTCCCCCTGCCCAGCAGCCTGCGGTTAAAACCATTGCACCAACACAACCGGCACCAACACCATCCGCAAAGGCTAAAGCGAAGAAAAAACCCAATAACAAAAATAAGAAGCCTGGGCTTTTACGCCGTATACTCAACAGCCTCTTTGGTAAAGAACAACAACCCCAACAAAAAAGCCAACAGGGTGGACAAAAATCTCGTGGGAGAAATGATCGTCGCCCACAAAATCGCAACCGACGCCCTGACGATCGTGGAAATGGTCGAGGCCGCGGTAAACAAAGCCAATACAACCGTGACAACCGTGACGACAAAAATCGTAACCATAATCGCAATAATCAGCAGCAGGATCGTGATAACAGCCCCGATAGCAATAAAGACAATAATATAACGAACCAAAAACAAGGTAATCAGAACCAATCTGCTTCTGAGAATGACAACAACCGTAATCGCCCACCAAAAAGAGAAGGTGATCAGCGCCGTAACCCCAGACAACGGCGCCAAAGGCAAGCTGTACCCGAAGAACTACGTAATGAAAACTTGCTTGCAAATGAATTACCTGAAAATGAATCAGCTACAAAAAGCGAACTACTAACCAATACAGAGCAGTTAACTGATGTTAATCAACCAGAAAGTACTTCAACTGTAGAAGCTATATCGCAATCTGAAACTCAAGAAAGTTTGCCTGTAGCACCTAGTATTGTTGAGGAAACACCGATAACTCAAGCCTCCACACCTGAAACTTCAGTACCTGAAAGCTCTGTATCGGAAACACCTGCAACAACAGAAACAATTGTAGTTGCAGAAACCGTTACAGTAGATACAACATCACAAACAGCAGCGAATGAAGATCAAGCTCAACCTGTTGAAGAAAATACCACTGCATCACAAACTACTGAAGTGACTGCTACAACTGAAGCTATTCCTGAATCAGCAGTGGAAACCGTCGCAGATGTTTCAATAGAAACCTCAGAAGAAACTACAGAAGTTACAAAGGAAACAACCACTCCTGAAGAACAAACGGAAGAGCCTGCTCATGCTGAAAAACCGGTTGCAACTGTAGAAACTAAAATTGATCCTGCCTCAACGGCTCAACCAATTGAGCCAGAAGTTCAGGAAGAAATATCAGCAGCCGCAGTAGCAGTACCAAGCCGAGCCAGTAATGATCCACGAAAAATGCCAAAACCCATTGGCCAAGTGTCTATTACAACTGAAACCAGAGCTCCAACCACTGCACGTCCGCTTGATACGTCATTACCAGCGCCTATTAGGATAGAACCTAACCAACACACTCGCCCAGCAAATGACCCTCGGGGCCAGGCTGGCAACACAGTTAGCAAGGAAGAAAATAATACCGACGACGAAAAAACCGAAGGTGCTCTTTAACAACAGATTAAAAATTAAAAGCCTTTAAAAAATTGCGGGAATAATTCATCTACTTCGGCCTTGTTTAGCAGCAAAACCACGGTATAATCCCCGCACTTTTTGAGGCAAGCACGGTTAAAACAAAGTGTTTTGCCACGAGGTGAACTCTAACAATTCCTGTTTGTTGAGCCACCAAAAAGATTTACAGGAGGGATGGCTGAGTGGTCGAAAGCACCGGTCTTGAAAACCGGCGTATCGAGAGGTACCCAGGGTTCGAATCCCTGTCCCTCCGCCATTTAAAAAAGGGTAATCCTTAATATAAAGGGTTACCCTTTTTTTATATCCACTCCTTCTATTACCCTATTTCCTATCCTAGCTTTTAATAATTCCAATTTAGTAAGTTACTTAAACTAAAAATTGAACAAAAACCTATACAGGACTACTCACAGATCTATTACCTGCAAAGTTATTGTCTACAACTTCTGCTCTAAAGGCTCTCCAGGGCTTTCTGTCACATTTTCGTATATTTGGGCAATTCTTGGTGCAACCCCTACAAGGCAATATTTTTTCAGAATGCTTTTCTTTGTATGGCTCAACAGGTGAATTCATCATACTCTCCAGTATTCATAACCTTTCTATGTCTGTCATACGTTCTAGAGCTAATTTTGGTTCTGTTTTCTTCATAACAACAAATCACTCTAAAATAGTTTTACTTGAACTGAAATGTACAAATATTGCCCGGTTTTTCTCGACGTTATTGCCTCAAATCCCTATAGTACGCACCTCGAATATGTACCCCTATAATACCTACTAAATTCCATCCGTACTGACCTCAGGTATAACCCATTGATCACTACCGCAAACATCACTATGCAATTTGGCGCCAAGCCTCTTTTTGAAAATATCTCTGTGAAATTTGGTAATGGCAATCGCTATGGACTTATCGGTGCCAATGGCTGTGGTAAATCCACCTTTATGAAGATTCTGGATGGCAGCCTTGCACCGACAGCAGGCAATGTCTCGATCACACCCAATGAACGTGTGGGCAAATTACACCAGGATCAGTTTGCCTTTGAGGAATACTCTGTCATCGATACAGTGATTATGGGTCACACTAAGTTATGGGCAGTAAAACAAGAGCGAGAGCACATCTACAGATTGGCTGAAATGTCTGAAGAAGACGGCATGAAAGTGGCTGATCTCGAAGTACAGTTTGCCGAAATGGATGGTTATAGTGCGGAAAGCCGTGCTGGAGAAATTCTAATAGGCGCTGGCATCGCAGAAGAATTCCATTTTGGCCCCATGAGTGAAGTTGCTCCTGGCTGGAAACTCAGAGTGTTACTGGCACAGGCACTTTTTTCAGATCCAGATATTCTGTTATTAGACGAACCGACCAACAACCTGGATATCCATACCATTCGCTGGTTAGAAACGGTGCTTAATGAACGTAAGAGCACCATGGTTATCATTTCCCACGACCGCCACTTCCTCAATGCTGTCTGCACCCATATGGCGGATATAGACTACGGTCAACTGCGGGTTTATCCAGGGAATTATGATGACTTTATGACTGCAGCTACCCAGGCTCGCGAGCGCTTGCATTCGGAAAATGCTAAAAAGTCTGCTCAAATCGCTGAACTTCAGCAGTTTGTCAGTCGCTTCTCGGCTAATGCCTCTAAGGCCAAACAAGCCACATCAAGAGCCAAGCAGATCAGTAAAATCAAACTGGATGACATCAAAGCATCCAGCCGAGTAAGCCCCTATATCCGATTTAAACAGGACAAAAAGCTGCATCGTCAGGCATTAATTCTGGAAAAATTAGGTCATGGCTTTGAGGGTGAGCAATTATTCACCAAAGGTAATTTAATTCTGGATGCAGGAACTAAGCTGGCTGTTATTGGTGAAAATGGTGCCGGTAAAACGACCTTCCTTCGCTGTCTGATGAACGAGCTTGCAGCCAATGAAGGAACAATTAAATGGTCAGAAAATGCAACGCTTGGTTACTGCCCCCAGGACAGCACACCAGACTTTGATTGTGACTTAAACCTATTTGACTGGATGAGCCAGTGGCGTAAACCCAGTCACGATGATCAAATTGTACGCGCCACACTTGGCCGCCTGTTATTCTCTGCTGATGATTTTAAAAAGAAAGTCAGTGTCTGCTCTGGAGGAGAAAAAAACCGGTTGTTGTTTGGCAAGTTAATGATGATGGATACTAATGTATTACTTATGGATGAACCCACCAACCATTTGGATATGGAGGCCATCGAAGCACTAAACCTAGCCCTTGAACACTACGAAGGGACATTGATTTTTGTCAGCCATGACCGAGAATTTGTCTCTTCCCTGGCCAACAGGGTGATTGAAATTAAAGACCAACAGCTGTTAGATTTCCAAGGCACTTATGATGAGTACTTGGCCAGCCAAGAAAATGATGGCCAAGTAGCTGGCTTTTAACTCCAGTAACTAGCTTTTAACTTAAGTCCCAGGCTTTTAACTGATGTAACAAAAATCTAAATGAACGCGGATTCCAATCTGAATAAGAAAAAGTTATTTGTACGACGAAAAAACAACAGGAGCACCCAATGCCCGGTTTACTACCCGATACAGACCCCAATGGATTACTTGAATACTCTGTGGTTTTTACAGATCGCTCGTTAAACCATATGTCCAAAAGTTTTCAGGGTGTAATGAACGATATATCCAGCACCCTAAAACAAGTCTATAACGCCAATGCGGTTGTGGTAGTTCCCGGTGGAGGTACCTATGGCATGGAAGCAGTGGCTCGACAGTTTGCCACCAATAAAAAATGTTTAGTTATTCGCAATGGCTGGTTTAGCTTCCGCTGGAGCCAAATTCTGGAAATGGGCAATATCGCCTCTGATATTACCGTCATGAAAGCCCAACCAATTGATCCAGATGTCCAGTGCCCTGCCCTTGCGCCAGCCCCCATTGATGGAGTTGTTGCACGCATTAAAGCAGAAAAACCCGAGATGGTTTTTGCCCCTCATGTGGAAACAGCTTCAGGTATGTTGCTACCTGATGATTATGTTCGCGCTCTCTCTGAAGCCACCCATTCCGTAGGTGGGTTATTTGTTCTGGATTGTATTGCTTCGGGAACCCTGTGGGTCGATATGAAAGACTGCGGTGTGGATATTTTAATCAGCGCCCCTCAAAAAGGCTGGAGTGCCTCACCTTGTAGCGCCCTTGTTATGCTCGGCGAAAATGCCAGGAAGCAAATTGATGATACTACTAGCAGTAGT
>JALQUJ010000141.1 GCA_023263825.1 Porticoccus sp. | reverse complement strand
AGTGAGCTTTAAAGATGAGAATAGCGGTGAGACAGATACCTGGTTTTATGAGGATGGCCTACAAGATTATCTGCAAGGTGCAACGAAGGGGTGGGAAGTTGTACCTGTAGAACCCTTTGTTGGTAGTTTTGCGGCAGAAACTGAAGCGATAGATTGGGCAGTACAGTGGTTACCTGAAGGGGGAGAGCTAACTCAGGAGAGCTACGTCAATTTGATCCCTACTGCCCAGGGTGGCACCCATGTAAATGGTTTCCGTACGGGCTTATTGGATGCCATGCGAGAGTTTTGTGAGTTTCGCAATCTACTGCCTCGCGGAGTCAAGCTAACACCGGATGACGTTTGGGATAAATGTTCTTTTGTGTTGTCCTCAAAGTTAGCAGACCCTCAGTTTTCTGGGCAGACTAAAGAGCGATTGTCGTCACGGGAAGCCGCTGCATTTGTTTCTGGCATTGTGAAGGATGCTTTTAGTTTGTGGGTAAACCAGCATACAGAAGATGCCGAGCGTCTCGCAGAATTATTTATTAGTAATGCCCAGAGACGTTTAAAGGCCAGTAAAAAAGTAGCGAGAAAGCGGGTAACAGCTGGTCCGGCTTTACCAGGGAAGCTGGCCGATTGTTCATCGGACAGTCCTGAGCTTTGTGAGATTTTCCTGGTGGAAGGTGATTCCGCCGGTGGTTCAGCGAAGCAGGCGCGCAGTCGAGAATTCCAGGCGATCATGCCGTTGCGAGGTAAAATTCTTAATACCTGGGAAGTGGATAGCCAGGAGATCCTGGCATCACAGGAAGTACATGATATCTCCGTTGCATTGGGCATTGATCCTGCAACCGATGATTTAACCAATTTACGCTACCACAAGGTTTGTATCTTGGCCGATGCTGATTCAGATGGATTACATATTGCCACATTACTGTGTGCGCTTTTCGTTAGACACTTTTCAGCTATGGTGAATGCCGGGCATGTGTATGTGGCTATGCCACCCCTTTATCGTATAGACGTGGGTAAAGAAGTTTTTTATGCGTTGGATGAAGGTGAGAAGCAGGGCGTTCTCGATCGAATCGCTGCTGAGAAAAAGAGTGGAAAAATCAATGTTCAGCGCTTTAAAGGTTTGGGTGAAATGAACCCAATGCAACTTCGTGATACCACCATGAACCCTGATACACGCCGTTTAGTACAGCTGACAATGGATGCGGGGGATGATACTCACAAAACATTGGATATGTTGTTGTCAAAGAAACGGGCCGGAGACAGAAAAAGCTGGCTTGAAGAAAGAGGGAATTTGGCAGAAGTATGATTTAGAGCTTTTGTTTAGAACGGTAAGTGATGGTTTTCTATCTAGAGAAGTGATCGGTACATGACAAGACAAATTGGAAAGCGTGAAGCGAGCCCTTTTGCGAAGCTCTGTCGGGCTCTTGGCACTTTTTTGAGCAAAGTAACTAAATTCAGCTTTATAACTGTTTTAGTGGTGGTCGTTCTTATTGTTTCCCTGCTCCCTTTTGTTATCTGCTGGCAAGCTGTTGATTGGCTAGAGAAGAAAGCAAAGAGAATTCGGCCCAGAACAAATCGCCTGCTGAGCCGGTGGTGACAGCTGAACAAGCAGACGCACTTAAAGCTATCGCTGATCAGCGTAGTGATACGGTTAAACAGTACTTAATTGTCCTTTGTACAATTCGTCGACCCAAAATTCCAAGTCATTGAGTGTACCATTATTGTCTATATAAAAGTCAGCCATGTAAGGTTCTAGTGTCATACTGTCTGTAGATTCTTTAGGCAAATAGTCACTACGGTCAACCCAAATAGCATAATCAAAAACATTGGTGTTACGCATTGCAAAATATTCACGTTTGTTTCTAAGTCCACAGTAAATATCATGTTCTGCAAAAATAGCCC
>JALQUJ010000089.1 GCA_023263825.1 Porticoccus sp. | reverse complement strand
ATGAGAAAAACAAATGGCGTTTTTATGAAACAGCGTTTTTGCTTTTAGACCGTGCGGAAACGGTGTTTTTTAACACTTTTTAACACGACTTTTTGGACAACTTTTTTTGAAGGGGCAATCTTCTATATAGGTTTATTTTATTGGTGTTATAAAAATTTCAAGGATGATTTTTGTGAGTCGGGTGTACACAGAAATTACTGATAAATAGGTTGTACAAGAGGTGCTAGACAGTTGGTGGTGCAAGACGCATTAGAGATAATCTGGTGCTGAGGTTTAAGAATATTATCGTTAATACCGTAGACAATGGTTGCATCCATATCAGTTCCCGGTGCAGAGACCAGTACTTTTCTTGATCCTGCTTCAATATGAGCAAAGGCTTTTTTCTTTTACGTGAAAATACCTGTGCACTCACAAACTACATCAATATCAAGCTCCTTCCAGGGAAGTTGTAGAGGGTTAGATTCAGAGAACACTTTTATGTGATCACCATTTATAATCAAGTCATCCTCACTATGCTCCACTTTGTGGAGAAACTGGCCGTGAACACTATCAAATTGTGTTAAGTGGGCATTGATTGAGACATCACCTATCATTGATGGCAACAATCTCCATTTCTTTGCTTAGCTCTGGGCGCTCGTAAAATGCTTTAAGTATATTGCGCCCAATACGGCCATATCCATTGATAGCGATTCGAATCATGATCTTTTCTCTGGTATGTCTTTATCTTTAATTTGACAAAATAGAGCAGACTTGGTTTTTATGAAATATAGACTAAGCCACATAAAATATGGCTTATTTGGTAATAGAAGATGCTGTTTTATCACTATCAAAGCCCTTAATAAACCTATATATATAGATTCTTATATTTCAGCTTGACTACAAAGGCTCTGTTTCTTATATTACGCGCCCTTGCTTAAGTAAGCAGATAGTTTGTTAAGCAGTAATAAGCACTCGTAGCTCAGCTGGATAGAGTACTCGGCTACGAACCGAGCGGTCGAAGGTTCGAATCCTTCCGAGTGCGCCATTAAAACTAAAGGTTTACCAGAAATGGTAGGCCTTTTTTATTTTTTGGCGATTGATAAAAGCTATGCGATGAAGCAACGTTTCCTTACAGATTTGATTGATAAAGCACAGCGAGCGGGTGAGATTACGATTCAGCAGGAACCTGTAAGATTAGCTGCGGTGTTAATGGTGACATTGGCGGAGCTTGCAGCAGCAGTTAAGGGTTTTTCGAATACAGAAAGCATTCGTCATGTTTTAGATGATGTATTAAGTTCTTGGGTTTAGTTTATAAGATCGCTTTTAGTAAAAAGTGTAAAAATGATCAGTAGCATTTGGCTACATTTTTATGACACATTTATGACCATTTGGTAACAAATTTGAGGCAGGCTCATGGATAAATACTTTCAAGCAATAGACCGGTTTTCGTTAAAAATGACAAGGGGTGTTATCCGGTACCGTTGGCTAATTCTGCTAGCCGCTATCTTGATAACCTTTGGTATTGGCTCGGGTATGTCTAAGTTGGAATTTGCCAACAACTACAGAACGTTCTTTTCTGATGAAAATCCAGAGCTAGCAGCGTTTGAGGACTTACAGGCTACTTACACTAAAAATGACAATATCCTATTTGTATTAGAACCTGAAGAAGAGACAGCTTTTACCAACAATACCTTGGCTGCAGTTGAAGCCATTACAGCTGAGGCCTGGAAAATCCCCCATGCCATTCGGGTGGATTCCGTTAGTAATTTTCAGTACACCAAGGCCATTGAAGATGACTTAATTGTTGAAGATTTGGTCATTGATGCAAAAGACTTAACCCCAGCAGAATTATTATCGCGAAAGAATATATCGATTACAGAGCCCTTGTTGGTGAATCAGTTAGTGACCCCAAAAGGGGAGGTCACTGCTATTAATGTTGTACTGCAGTACCCAGAAAAAAGCCTGACAGAAGTTCCAGATGCGGTGAATGCCGCCAGGGCTTTGCGTGATCGTATTACATCCGAATTTGATGGCATTAATATCTCCCTTACGGGTGTGTCGATGCTGAATAATACCTTCTCAGAAGTAGGCATGATGGATGCGGGCACTCTCACGCCCCTTATGTTCTTAGTCATTTTGGTGATGTCTTGGCTGATCATACGTTCCTTAGCTGGCACCATTTCTATTCTCTTTGTGATTGTATTTTCATCCGTTGTTGGCATGGGAATAGCCGGTTTTTCTGGTATCAAGCTAACGCCAATATCAATGAGCGCAACAACGGTCATTCTTACGTTGGCGGTCGCAGATTCCATTCATATTTTGATCTCACTCAGAGGTTTGATACGCGAGGGTATGGCAAAAATTGATGCTATCCCTGAGGCAGTTCGTTTAAATTTTATGCCTGTAACTATTACATCAGTGACAACAATAGTGGGCTTTCTGGCACTAAACTTTTCTGATTCACCACCTTTTTGGCACCTGGGAAATATCACAGCTGTGGGAATTGGGGCAGCATGGCTGTTCTCTCTGACATTACTACCTGCACTGATGAGTATGCTGCCAATGAAAGTAAAAGAGGCACACGAAAAAGAGTGGTCTCAAAGGGCAATGACTCAACTTGCTGATTTTGTGATCAAAAATTACCGAAAATTACTAATAGGTATTGGCATCGTTGTTGTTATCGTGATGTTATTTATTCCCACCATGACCTTTAACGATCAGTGGGTTGAGTACTTTGATGAGCGGGTTGAATTCCGGACTGATTCTGATCAGGCATTAAAACACTTTGGTTTATACCCCATTGAGTTTTCTGTTCCCGCATTAAATCCAGGTGGTGTGAGTGAGCCAAAATATCTGGCTAACCTCGAAAGCTTCGTCAAATACTTGAGGACTGTACCTGAGGTGAAGCATGTCTATTCTATTTCAGACATCATGAAGCGCCTGAATAAGAATATGCATGGTGATGATCAAAGCTTTTATCGTATCCCCGATAATCGTGAGTTGTCCGCTCAGTATCTGCTGCTATATGAATTGTCTTTACCTTACGGTTTGGATCTGAATGATCGAATCAACGTGGATAAATCAGCTACACGCGTTACAGCTATGTTGCATAAAGCAACAACCAGTGAAACTAAACAGTTTTTAGCAGATGCAAAAGACTGGATGGCAGAGAATTGGCCCAAATATATGCAGGCCCAACCAACCAGTGCTCAAGTTATGTTTACCTACATTACAGACCGTAATGTCGACAATATGATTACAGGCACTATTGCGGCAATTTTTGCTATTGCTTTGATTATGATATTTGCCCTACGTAGTATCCGTTTAGGCTTGTTAAGCATGATTCCCAACGGCTTACCTTTATTGATGACCTTTGGTGCCTGGGCAGTTTTAATTGGTGAGGTTGGTTTTTCTGTAGCAACGGTGGCTTCAGTTTCATTGGGTATTATTGTGGATGATACCGTTCACTTCTTGTCCAAATATGTGAGGGCACGGAATGAAAAAGACTTCTCCATCGAAGATTCCATACGTTACGCCTATCGAAACGTTGGCATGGCCATTGTGGTGAATACCGTTATTTTAATGGTTGGCTTTATGGTTCTAACAACATCAGCATTCAAAATGAATGTTGACATGGGATTGATGACCATACTGTCTATTTTCTTTGCATTGGTACTCGATTTCCTTTTCTTACCTGCCTTGTTATTAGTTATGGGCAAAAAAAGTGAGAAGTCAGAAGTGGGTATTCAACCTGCACCAGAATCGTTATAGGACATTTTGGATTGCTATAAAAAATGATAGGGAACATGTGTGATAGTAAATAATGTGAAGGTAAACAAAATGAAACATTTAAAAATATTGGGTGCCACGTTACTTTCTATGGCGGCTTTTTTGAACTCTTCGCCAGTATGGTCAGAAACTCCTGAAGAAAAAGGCTTTGCTGTAGCTGCTCGTTCAGATCGATCAGATCGTGGTTTTGGCGACAGTAAAGCAGAAATGACCATGGTTCTTCGCAATGCAGCAGGGCAGGAATCATCCCGAACCATGCAATTTACAACCCTTGAAATGTCAGATGAATCAGTGGGTGATAAAAGCCTGGTACTTTTTTCTACACCGAGAGATATTGAAGGTACGGCATTGCTGTCCCATGCGAAAATTCTCGATCCAGATGATCAATGGCTTTATTTGCCTGCATTGAAAAGAGTCAAGAGAATCTCCTCCAGAAACAAGTCGGGCCCTTTTGTTGGATCAGAATTTGCCTTCGAAGATTTTACAGCCAGTGAACTCAACAAATTTAGCTATAAATATTTACGAGAAGAGCCTTGTGGCGACTTAAGCTGTGATGTGGTTGAGCGCTTTCCCCGTTATGAAAACTCAGGTTATACCAGGCAAATATCTTGGGTCGATACTACCGACTATCAGATCAGAAAAATCGAGTTTTATGACCGACGTGGAAGCCTTCTTAAAGAACTAATATTTGAAGATTATCGAAAATATGCGGATAAATATTGGCGTGCCCACCGCCTTGTTATGAAAAATGTGCAGACCAATAAAAGTACCGACCTGGTTTATGGTGAGTACAAGTTTAATGTTGGTTTAACCGATAAAGATTTTGTTAAGGGCCGTTTGTCTCGTTTGAGGTAGCTGGTTTTAGAGATAGCCGAGTTTAAAGAGAGCCGAATTTAAACAAGAGTAGCTGGATTAGAAAAAATGCGTCATCTACTGATTTTAGGGGTACTGTTTTTTTGCATCATTGCTGGTAATGCAGAACAAACAATTGCTGATGATTCTGAATGGGATTTATCAGGAAATGTCTCAATCAAGGCGCGCGGTTTTTCCCAAGATGCCTTGTGGCCGGAACAAAATACCAGTGATGCTGAGGTATCTGTTTCGGGCGAGTGGGAAGCTCGTTGGCGCAGTGAAGAAGGCGACCAGAGAGCTTCCTTTATCCCCTTTGTACGTTGGGACGAGAATGATGATGAGCGCAGCCATATTGACCTGAGAGAAGCCTATTGGGCTTACGAGGGTGATGGTGTAGAGCTACTGGTCGGTGTGAACAAAGTTTTCTGGGGTGTAACGGAGTCAGTTCATTTAGTCGACATTATCAACCAGACTGATTTAGTCGAAGACATTGATCAGGAAGACAAGCTAGGTCAGCCCATGGTTAACCTTGCTGTACAAAAGGATTGGGGGCTAATTAACCTCTATGTGTTGCCGTATTTTCGAGAGCGAACATTTCCCGGGCTAGATGGCCGTTTTCGGGAGCCTTTGCGTGTAGATTGGGATGATGCGGAATATGAATCCGGGGCCAAGGATAAGCATGTAGACCTTGCCCTAAGGTACAGCCACTATTTTGGTGATGTGGATGTGGGGCTTTATTACTTTCGGGGCACCAGCCGTGAACCTCGGCTACAGCTTTCCGCGGATGGCCGTGAATTTAAACCTTTTTATGACCAGATAGATCAGGTGGGACTGGACCTTCAATACACCAGAGATGCCTGGTTATGGAAACTGGAGGCCATTGTTCGGGATGGTTCCGACGAATCCTTTGCCGCCAGTGTTGCCGGGTTTGAATACACGTTCTATCAGGTTTATGAATCCGATGCGGACATCGGTATTTTGATGGAATACCAATACGATGAGCGCTCGTCCAAAAAGCCATTGACCATAGCTGATAATGATGTATTTATGGGTGCTCGTTGGTCGTTAAATGATATTCAGGATACTGCTGTGTTGGCGGGTGTGGTGGTGGATAAAAAAACCTCAGAAACATTTTTTAATTTAGAGGCAGAACGGCGTTTTGGTGATAACACCTTTCTGGAGCTACGGGTTAGAGCGATTACCAATGCTGAATCGGATGAGCCGTTATATTCATTCAGTCGAGATGATTATATCCAGTTGCAAATCAGCCGCTATTTCTAATCGGGGTTTTCTCCTGTCAGATCCAATCTTCAGCCAGCTCCTCCCACCTGTTCTCCTGGGGACAAAGGTACCAATTTCCCGATTGATAGTTGTTTCACTGGACCATAACTGGGAGAATTCACGCCGCTGGTTATCCGGGGTTTATTCATGTTGAACGCTTAAGCCCTTTTGCCGGTAAAGGCCGTGTCAGTAAAGGCCGTGTCAGTAGAAAAGTGTCAGGAATAATTGTGTCAGAAATGAAAGCAGCCAAAATTGGATTGTTCTTTGGTAGTGATGAGGGCAATACCGAGTCTATTTCACATCGAATTGCTCGCCGTTTGGGCGAAGACATCGTCGATATCCATGATATCGGTGAAGTGACCCAGCTTGAGTTTATGGACTATGACAAATTTATTCTCGGCATCCCCACCTGGGATTTCGGTCAGATACAGTCTGACTGGGAAGACTTCTGGGAAGACCTGGAAAATATTGATTTTTCAGGAAAAACTGTGGCGTTTGTGGGGTTGGGTGATCAGTTCGGTTACGGTGACTTCTTCCTGGATGCCATGGGTATGTTGCACGATGTAGTCGTTGAATCAGCGGATAAAATCATCGGCTACTGGCCAACAGAGGGGTATGACTATGATGCCTCCAAGGCAGAAATCACGGTTGAGGATAAAACCCTGTTTATGGGCCTGGCGCTGGATGAAGACCAACAGCCCGAACTCTCTTCAGAACGACTAAATCGTTGGTGTGTTCAGGTGCATCAGGAGTTTGGGTTGGATACGCCAATGGTTGAAGTAGATGATTGATGCCCAACTGAGCCGCTGCTTTAGCGGTTGGCTGGCGTTGTTTGTTAGAATCTATTTGTCAATTGGCGGGATAAAATTTTCTCTTTCCATTATTTGAATAAGGCTTCTCATTAAGAAGTTGTTCATAAAGCTTACGCAATATGATCGGGAATTGTTTTTTATGGGGCGGATAAAACCTGACTCCCGCATCTTCTGAATCTGATGAGTTCTCTGACGAGGAGTTAATTCTCCAATTTCTTTTTCAAGATCACCAGCTTTAAATACTTGCTCCCGAATGCCAACTTTTAAAATTTTCGCCTCTATAGCATTTAGATAACCTCTATCTATTCCATGTTCTATTGTTGGTAGAAGAATATTCTTAAACAGATATTCAAAATCTAGTAACTTATTTACTTTTGTTACTTCTTCCAATATTCCAGATAGAACATAATGGCACCAGTTTAGTAAAGCCTCGTCAGTCCCCTTATCCGCCTCTCCTAAATTTTCATAATATAGATCCCTGTCATTACAAAATACGGCTGTAGGGTTAAGAAGTTTGCCGTCCTTTACATTAAACCCATATTTAATAAGCAAAGCATAAGTTAGTAGACGTACTACTCTGCCATTTCCGTTACCGAACGGATGGATCCAAGTAAATCTATGATGGATAACGGCAGTCTTCAACAGGTCATACTTTTCTTCTTTATTCGTATTGATAAACTCTAAAAGTTCGTCCATATATCCTTGAACCAAATAGTGTTCAGGTGGCGAGTGTTCAGATTTATTAATTTCTACATTCCAGGTTCTATATGCACCAGGCGTTTTATCACCCTCTTCGGTTAGCTCATCTACAGCCAAAGTATGTAACTCTCGTATAAACCCATGGGTAACTTTAACCCCTTCAGATATCGTCTCCTCAATGTAGTCCATAGCTTTCTCTACATTTGCAATTTCCGTGAACCTCTCTGATGAGCGCTCTTTTTTTTCAATTTTCTTTTCAATATATTCTGAAATAGTCGTCCTATTTCCTTCAATCCTTGCAGAACCAATACTTTCCATAATATGGAATATTTCTTTTAGCTGAAAAAATATCCAAGGTGCAGTCGATCCCTCAAGCCTCAATTTCCTGAGATGATTCAACTCTATAAGAACATCTGTTAACGGGGAGTCAAAGCTTGGGCTCACCAGTCTCAGCTTGAGATCCAAAAATGAAGGCGACATATCTACAAAAAATTATTATATATATTTGTTTTTAAAGGAAAATAAAATTATTATTTTGTTCAACATATACATTATAGTATATATAACATATACATGAAACATGAAAAAGAAATACAACAGAAAGAGGGCTCTAACAGTAAATTCAAAAGTCTAAGGCTTTATAATATGGAAGAATTCAAGGACAGAATTCCATTGAAAGTCTTTAGTAACAAGGGGTATACATATTTTTCTAGATTTTCTATTGGGGACAAAACAAGCCGCTTTCAGTGTTGAAAGACAAACCCTATAGCTTACAGAATATAAAAATTTATAGATTGGCAGAATTCCAACAATATTATCAACGAGTGCAGTGGTTATGAAGTGACTTTTCAGGCTTCGGCCAGAAACACAGCCCGTACTGGTGCGGGGTGTCCTTCCGCAGTAAAAGAGTCGTCATTTGGATCTAAAAAATCGGGCAAGGACTCAAAGGTCATCCAGTCGGTGGAGCGCTGTTCCTCAATACTGGTTTTACAGATATCCACCACTCGGGGGTTCTTCAAGCCACACTTTCTCATCCACGAGAGCAGGGTATCCACACTGGGTAGAAACCAGACATTGCGCATTTTGGCATAGCGGCCTTCAGGTACCAGGGCTTCCCTTGGCTCGCCTTCAATAATCAGTGTTTCCAGCACCAGTTGCCCACCATCGCGAAGACAATCTTTGAGTTCTCTCAAATGGTCCATTGGGGATCGGCGGTGGTAGAGAACACCCATGGAAAAGACGGTATCAAAGGCTTTCAGTTCCGAGGGTAATTGCTCAATTCCCACAGGAAGAACATCGACGGGAAGTTCTTTTTCCGCCTGATTGAGGTAGTGTTTGATGGCGTAGAACTGGTGGACGAATTTGTTGGATGGGTCGATACCGATAACACGGTTGGCGCCTTCCCCTAACATTCGCCAGCAGTGGTAGCCATTACCACAGCCCACATCCAGTATCAGCCGGTCTTTCAGGGGTGCCAGGTGAGGTATGACCCGTTCCCATTTCCAGTCGGATCGCCATTCGGTATCCAGATGTAATCCAAAAAGATCGTAGGGCCCTTTGCGCCAGGGGTGCAATCCCATTAATACGGTTTTTAACTGCTCTCGGGTGCTGTCATCGCAATCATTGGGCTGTCCTATAGTTACGCCATTTTTTAGGTTTATGTCTGATGGCGTTATATTAGGAAGGCTTTCCATTACCTGTTGCCAGTCGGGTAAGTCACCCCAACGTTCAACAGTCATAGCTTCTTTAAGTTGTTCGTGCAGTATCTTTGCCCAGTCCACGAGAGGGCCGTCGGCCATGGCGGTGAGTAGGCTGGAAAAGTCGATGTGTTGGGATTTAGTTGGCAACATTTGTATTTATTTGCTTACTTTAGGGGGCTTATTTTAGGGCAACTTACTTGAGCGCTATAAGCGACGCAAAGTTAAAACACTGGAACCACACATCCACACTGCTGAAACCAGCTTCGCGTAATCTCTGGCGATGAACTTCCAGTGTTTCCGGAATCAGTACATCTTCAAGAGAGGAACGCTTTTGGCTGATTTCCAAATCACTGTAGCCATTGGCGCGTTTGAAGTTGTGATGTAGATCGATCATCAATTCATGGTGTTGCTGATCAATAAATTCCACTTTTTCCGATAGTACTAGAACGCCTCCGGGTAAGAGGCCATCGGCTATTTTATGCAGTAATTTGGCACGTTGTTCCAGCGGGATAAATTGCAGGGTGAAATTCAGCACCACCATACTGGCATTAACAATGGGAATATCTTCGATATTGCCACAGACTAATTCTACCGGCGTATGTTTTATGGGTGATGGTTCTACGGAAGAGTGCTCACTATTATTTTGATCTTGCTGCAAAATAACGCGACATTGCTTCAGCATGTCTTCGCTATTGTCGACAGAGATAATTTCACAACCGGGCTGTTGAATATGGTGGCGCATGGCAATACTGGAAGCGCCGAGAGAGCAACCCAGGTCGTAACAACGGCTATTGGCTTGCACATAGCGATCTGCCAACGTGCCGGTCATCGAAATAATGGTTTCGTAACCGGGCACGGACCGCTTGATCATATCGGGGAATACAGAGGCCACCGCCTGGTCAAAGCGGAATCCCGCAATGTCCAGTTGGAGGGTGGCGTAGATCTTGTCCCGCGAATCAGTCATAGGTTTCTATCAGCCTTAAACCGAACGATTAAAGTGCGACCGGATTTAGCTTAAGGCTATCTGCGATCGAAGCCTGTTTCGGATTGGTGATCACTGCAGTGCTCGCTTTGTCGTTAGTCAGATAGGTGGCAGCAACCCGTTGTAAATCAGCCAATGTTACTTCTCTGACTTGATTGCGGAATTGCTCACGCACTTCACGGGTCCGGCCATAGAGCTCAGTATGGAATGTTTGTTTTGCCTCACCGGCTGGAGAGCCGGGTTTGTCGATGGAGCTGATCACTCCGAGAATCGCCTGTTCTACCTGAGACCAGTCATGGTTTTCGTTCTGAAGCCAAAGCAGTGATTCATCAAAGTCGTTCAATGTGCCTTCGATGCGAGGGTCACGGTAGGAGAAGAAGCGGAAGGCTGCAATATTACTGTCTTGACCTGCGCCGCCACCGTAGGCGCCGCCCTGTTCACGAATAGCACGATGTAAATAGCCATTGCGCAGGAACCCGCCCAATACCGTGAGTGCTGCCGCATCTGGGTGGGACATGGCAACTGTTGGGTATGATTTTGCACAGAAGTTAACTTGTGTGCTGGTTTTCCATAGTTCGTTTATTTGCTGGTGTAGCTTAGGTTGGCTAAAGGCCTGGAAATCGGGAGTACTGACCTGCTTAAAACGCTGCTCGAGCGCTTGCTTGTAGTTGGCTAGTCTCTCTGCTTCACCCACCAATAAAAACTCTCGAGGGGCGGTCAGAATCAGTTGGTGTAATTCTGAAAGTTGTTCTGCCAATGTTGCTAATGCTGTTTCATTATTGCCAAGATCATTATCCAATTGTTTGATTTGTCGGATACCTTCAAGGCCACCCCATTGATGAGTCAGCTTCGCCCCGGGGCTGGTGCCACTTGAGGCAGCCGTCATGGCTAAGCTATGGCCGCTACCCGTTACGCTCATTTCACGTTGGGCTCTGGTTTGTGCAATGAGTTCTCTTATCCGGGGTAACTCATCAAAACGTACCTGCTCCAATGAACACTGCATTAGTTCGGTTAAGGCAGATTGGTTTGAAGCCAGGCCTTTTGCCGAAAGGGTTAGATGCCCTGAAAGTTGTTGCTCATCATTTGGTTTACCTCGAGCGCTGGCGTAGGCATGGATGCCACCACAAATTCTTGATTGCCACAGCTGAGTTTCAAGGTAGTCTTTGTCTTCAACTCCGAGTTCGGTCAGGCAGTTGCTGTATATTGGCAGTAAGTTAATTTGCTGTTCGGTAAGCGTAGGTAGGGGAAGAACCACCTGTTGATAGACCAGACCATTAGTGCCAGTGGCGTATGTTGTTAGTGGTAACGGCTTTTGATGTTTTTCGGTGGCAGCCACGTAGGCCATTTTTGGTGGAATATCTTCCAGGCCCACTTTGGGCAGTACCGACTCATCGTCCTTTTGTTGTTGGCGCTCATTTAATACCTGAGCTTTTTCGATAACCGCCTGTTTTTCTGTATCGCTTAGGCTGTTTTTTATCTCTTCCAACCGATCTGCTTCGGCCTGATCCCTTTTTGCTGCCAGTTCGGTGTCCGGTGTCATGGTCAGGCGAACACGGTGTTGATTGTCCAGCAGCAGCTCACGGGTCAGCTGTTTAATGTAGTTAGGATCTTGAATATTGTTGCGTAGTTTTTCCAATACTGTGTCCAGGTTCAACAGGGAAATAGGGTCACCTCGATGAGTGGCGCTGGTCAGGGAGGTTAAAATCAGTTGTAGGCCATAAGGGTAGCTGTCGCCACCAATTTCCCGCTG
>JALQUJ010000021.1 GCA_023263825.1 Porticoccus sp. | reverse complement strand
AATTAAAGTTTAATCTATGGTGTATTTTATCAAGAAAGTTAACCCAAACTAACTATCTTTAACTTTCTGATGCTTACCCCTTGGAGAAGACCACCTGATCGCCCTCCAGGTCAACATGGACGATATCACCTGGCGCAAAATTAGCTCCCAACATTTGCTGAGCCAACGGATTCTCTAACAACTGCTGTATCGCCCGCTTAAGTGGCCTTGCACCATAAACTGGGTCAAAACCGGCCTCGCAAATTTTATCCATCACAGGCTCGGACAATTCCATCGCCAAATCAGCATCAGCCAACCGTTTTTTCAACAGAGCCAGCTGAATATCGGCAATGCCCCTAATTTGCGACTTAGCCAGGGGATGGAAGACCACGACCTCATCAATACGGTTAATAAATTCGGGCCTAAAATGACCTGAAACCACTTCCATCACCGCATCTTTCATAGCTTGGTAACGGTTTTCATTTGAAGTTGAATCATCAGGAGCACCTTCATTCGAATCGTCAAGGTCAAAATTAATAATATCGAATGAACGGTCCTCCACAACACCCTGTATACGATCCGACCCCAGATTTGAGGTCATCACTACCACGGTATTACTGAAATCCACAGTTCGCCCCTGACTATCGGTCAGGCGACCATCATCCAACACCTGAAGTAAAATATTGAACACATCAGGGTGAGCTTTTTCTACTTCGTCTAACAACAGCACAGAATAAGGGCGGCGGCGAACCGCCTCGGTGAGATAACCACCCTCTTCATAACCCACATAGCCAGGAGGGGCGCCGACCAATCGAGCCACAGAGTGCTTCTCCATAAACTCGGACATATCAATGCGCACCATGGCATCTTCGCTATCAAATAAAAACTCCGCCAAGGCTTTACACAGTTCTGTTTTACCCACACCAGTAGGCCCAAGGAAAAGGAATGAGCCATTGGGACGGTTGGGGTCAGAAAGCCCCGCACGGCTTCGCCTTATGGCATTGGAAACCGCTACTACGGCTTCACCCTGACCAATCACACGTTTATGTAGCGCATCTTCCATTCGCAAAAGTTTATCCCGCTCTCCTTCCAGCATTTTAGCCACAGGAATACCAGTCCACTTGGAGACTACTTCGGCGATTTCTTCTTCTGTTACTTTATTGCGAAGCAATTGTGTTTCACTGGTCTCAGCTTCACTGGCGGCTACCATCTGCCGTTCCAATTCAGGAATTTTGCCATACTGTAACTCTGACATTTTGGCCAGATCGCCCTCTCGGCTTGCTGCCTCCATATCAATTCTGGCCTGTTCCAGTTCAATTTTAATTTGTGCAGAACCCTGTAGGGCCAGTTTTTCTGCTTTCCAAATTTCTTCCAGGTCGGCGTATTCCTTGCCAATTTCCTGGATGTCTTCTTCAAGCTTTTCCAAACGTTTTTTGGAAGCTTCATCCTCTTCTTTTTTAACCGCTTCACGCTCCATTTTCAGTTGAATCAAGCGGCGCTCCAAACGATCCATTTCCTCGGGCTTTGAGTCAATTTCCATACGAATTCGGCTTGCAGCCTCATCCACCAGATCAATGGCCTTATCCGGCAATTGTCGATCTGTAATATAACGCTGAGATAATTTAGAGGCTGCCACAATGGCCGAATCAGTAATATCCACACCATGGTGAACCTCGTAGCGTTCTTTTAAACCACGCAGAATAGCAATGGTGTCTTCTTCGTTGGGTTCGTCTACCAGCACTTTCTGGAAACGGCGCTCCAGAGCCGCATCTTTTTCAATGTATTGGCGGTACTCATCCAATGTGGTTGCACCGACACAATGCAGCTCGCCCCGAGCGAGTGCCGGCTTCAGCATATTTCCCGCATCCATAGCTCCTTCGGCCTTACCGGCACTGACCATGGTATGCAACTCATCGATAAACAGGATAATTTGCCCTTCCTGTTTGGATAATTCTTTAAGTACTGCTTTCAACCGCTCTTCAAAATCGCCTCGAAATTTTGCACCTGCCAATAGCGCACCAAGATCCAGCGAAAGAATCAGTTTGTCTTTCAGCCCTTCAGGCACCTCACCATTCACCACCCGCTGGGCCAAGCCTTCAATAATGGCCGTTTTACCCACACCCGGCTCACCTATGAGAACCGGGTTATTTTTAGTACGGCGTTGCAATACCTGAATCGTACGGCGGATTTCATCATCGCGGCCGATCACCGGGTCCAACTTGCCTTCAGCTGCACGCGCTGTGAGGTCAATGGTGTATTTTTCCAACGCCTGGCGATTACCTTCTGCATCCGGATCTGTCACAGCTTCCCCTCCACGAATTTTTTCTACGACTTCCTGTAATTTAGATCGATCACCGTATTTGGCTAGTGCTTTACCAAGTTCACCTTTATCTTCAAAAGCAGCCAAAACTAGAGATTCACTGGAAATATACTGATCGCTCTGTTGTTGCGCCTGCTTATCCGCCAAATTGAATAATTTTCCCGATTCAGCCGAGAGGTTAATTTCCCCTGTTGGCGATTGAACCTGAGGCAAACGTTCAAGTTGCTCTTCCAGCTCATTTTTTAAACCAACAATATCGAATCCTGCCTGTTTCAGCATAGGTGTAATAGAACTGCCCTGTTGGTTTAACAAGGCCAGGAGAAGATGTACCGGCTCAAGGGCAGGATTATCCTTACCAACAGCCATTGACTGGGCATCAGAAACAGCATTTTGTAAATGGTGAGTAAAACGATCAAACCGCATAGCAGCTCACTATTGTTTCTATCCTCGTATGTTTATCAACACCGGCTATACCAGCCTTATCAATAAACTAGCTCTACCAACAAACTGGGGGCTAGCAAAAGGAATTCAACCTTAGAAATGAATTGTTAACCATCACTAACTGATCCAGATCAAGCTGGCCATCCTTCCCGTCTGACCATCACGACGGTAGGAATAGAATCGGCGAGTGTCTTCATAGGTACAAAAGTCACCACCATAGACTTGGTCAACGCCAGCTTCGTTTAAAGCAATACGAGCAAGCCCATAAAGGTCTGCCATCCACTTATCTGCGCGGCTATCGACGTGTGGTTCACCTTCACAGAAGTCTCCTTCATGAGAGTCGCCTTCAGATTTCGAAAAACAGTTAGTTACTTTACTTGTTGAATTTCGATGGAAACTATCAGACAGAAATGCCTGCCTCACTTCAGCACCCACCTCAAAGTGTTTTTGACTAATCGCAGGGCCAAGATAGGCCATTAGCTGATTTGGTGGTGAAGAAAAGTACGATATGGCATGACTAACTATCCCCGCGGCCAAACCGCGCCAACCAGCATGAACGGCAGCTACTTCATTGCCCGCAGTATTACAAAGCAAGATAGGAAGACAGTCTGCCGTCATCACCACACAAGCCTGACCTCGCTGATGGCTGAAACATCCATCAGCAGTGGGAACCTGCCTTTCACACAGCGCCTCAACCAGATCAGTACCATGCACTTGATTAAGCAGCTGTGGTGATGGGGGAAGTTTAAGCTGACGGGCTAATTGCGCCCAATTCTGGGCAACCCTCTGAGTAGCATCCCCCACATGAAAAGCAAGATTTAAGGAATCCCAAGGCTTACAGGAAAAACCGCCCACACGGGTAGTAATGGCTGATTGAACAGTTACTGGTGCAGGCCAATCGGGTGTCAAAATATCCATTATTTAGTGCTCCGTAAAAGCGCACCGTTTAGCTAAAAACCGGCTAGCTTTTGGCATCTTTTTTCAACATTTCCAACAACAGATTATAGTCTTCCGGAGGAGGGACCTGCCATTCCATATATTCTTCAGACTCAGGATGTACCAAACCCAGCTTTCCCGCATGCAAAGCCTGCCGTTTAAAATTACGGAGCATATCGTGTAACTCGGCTGTTGCACCTTTAGGTAACTTTAAACGCCCGCCATAAACCATATCCCCGACTAAAGAATAACCAATATGTGCCATATGCACTCGTATCTGGTGAGTTCGACCAGTTTCTAGTTTGACGCGAATATGGGTATGGTTAGGGAAGCGCTCGATGACTCGGTAATGGGTAATCGCATCTTTGCCGCCATGATTAACAACGGCCATTTTAGTTCTCGCTTGCGGATGTCTACCCATGGGTTCATCCACTGTGCCGCCACCCGTCATCACCCCCTGGGTTATCGCCTGATATTCACGATGCACTGATCGCGCTTGCAGCTGCTGAATCAAGGCATTGTGTGCCTCTAACGACTTAGCAACGACCATCAGGCCTGTTGTCTCTTTGTCCAAACGATGAACAATACCCGCCCGTGGAATACTTTCATTTGCGGCTACATGGTGTAGTAATCCATTAAGTAAGGTACCGGTATAATTTCCAGCTGCTGGATGGACAACCAAGCCGGCAGGTTTGTTTATTACCAGGATATGATCGTCCTCATAGGTAATATCCAAACTTATTGATTCTGGTTCCCAGGTGCCTTCTGCTTCAGGTACTACATTGATTGAGAGATGCTCCCCCCCAAGAAGTTTATCCTTTGGGCGGTAGTTTTTACCGTCTACCAGCAGATCCCCAGATTTGATCCACTGCTGTAATCTAGAGCGAGAAAAACTAGCAAACAATTCGGCAGCGACTTGATCTAATCGAGAGCCCGCTGACTCATGAGGTACAACAGCCTCCAATTTAATAGGGTCGGTCATTTGTATTTTTTATCTCGGTTTGTACATACAGCTTTTTATTTAATTCACTACCCATGCACACCATTTTCTTGCTCGTACAGAGGTTGTTTTACTTCACAGTTTTGCATAAAGACAGGGCTGTGGTTAAATAGCCCATCTTACAGACATAGCGCCAGCTAACAAGAATACATTACGCTCCATATTAGGATTAAACCGCCCCATGCGACTTCTGCTTCCACTGCTACTATGTACCATGCTACTTGCCAATGGCTGTGCGTGGTTCAACAAAGTTAATAACATCAGAGATGAAGACGATCTACCTGATACTACCGGCTATACTGAAAAGGATTTTTATGAGGCTATTCAAAATGACCTAAGAGGTGGTTTCTGGCAAACAGCAATCGATAATCTTGAAGCATTGGAAGCCCAGTACCCGTTTGGTGATTACGCTGAACAAGCACAACTTGAACTCATCTATGCAAGGTTTAAATCCAGTGAATACGAAACAGCTATTGCAGCTGCAGACCGTTTTATTCGACTACATCCGCAACACCCCAACGTTGATTACGCTTATTATCTAAAGGGACTTTCATCTTTTTCCCAAAGTAGAGGTTTTTTTGATCAGCTACTTCCCACTGATGAAACCAAGCGTGACCCCGGCTCAGCCCGAAATTCTTTCTCTACATTTAGTGAATTATTAAATCGCTTTCCTGAAAGCCCTTATGCTCCAGATGCTCGCAAAAGAATGATCTATTTAAGAAACATTCTGGCAAGACACGAAATCCATGCGGCTAACTATTACTTTTTTAGAGGTGCCTACCTTGCTGCTGCGAACAGGGGCCGATATGTGGTAGAAAACTTCCAGAAAACACCCGCTGTTCCTGATGGACTGGCCGTTATGGCCCAAGCCTACCACCTCATGCAAATGAATGATCTTGCAAATGATGCAGCTTCATTATTAGCCAAGAATTATCCAACCCACCCCGCATTGGATACCGATGGCAGTTTTATGTATCAAGAAACAACAACAGAAATGAAACGTAGCTGGACAAACAAGTTAACCGCTGGATTAATGGACAAATCAGAGCCACTTGGGTTTGATTCTCGTCATTTATTTAATGACCGCTATAAATCAATCCACGAAGATCCAGAGCGAAAGAAAAGGTCTTGGCTTAGCAAACTAACCCTTGGAATATTTGACTAACAATCACCAGTCAAAAATAAAAAAGAGGCATATGCCTCTTTTTTATTAATTCACCTCATTACATCAACAGTTTTTTCACTACCTGCCAAGAACAAAGAAATAGAGTGTTTTATCCTGGGCAGCCATACCCTAGAATATCCTCTATCGACTTTCCGCCAAAAGAGCCAAGCTATGGATATTGAACATACCTGTCAATTAATACGCCAGGAAATGCGAGTCCTTCCAACCATTGATCCTTCAATCGAAGTACAAAAACGCGTTAAATTTATACAAACGAAGCTGAAAGAGTCTAACTGCAAAACACTCGTTCTAGGTATCAGCGGGGGCATTGACTCCACCACATGTGGCAGATTGTTACAATTAGCCATCGATCAGCTCAATCAGGGTAACAACGATACACCCTACCGTTTTATAGCTGTCAGACTACCTTATGGTATTCAAGCCGATGAACATGAGGCTCAACTTGCATTAAATTTTATCCAGCCAACTGAGAATATTGCCGTCAATATTAAGTTCGGTGCTGATGGTATCCATGAAGAAACGCTAAGTGCATTACAAAACAATCCTTCTCTCACCGCCTCTGATGCAGCCATAGACTTTACCAAAGGAAACACCAAGGCCCGCACCAGAATGGCCATTCAATATGAAGTGGCTGGTCTTATGGGTGGGCTAGTGGTGGGTACTGACCACTCTGCAGAAAACATAACAGGGTTTTTTACCAAATGGGGAGATGGCGCCTGTGATCTGGCTCCACTCTTTGGACTGAGTAAGCGGCAAGTTAGGCAAGTGGCAATGTTCCTTGGTGCACCTCAAGTTTTAGTCGAGAAAACACCCACAGCAGATCTTGAATGCCTGACCCCACAAAAAGCTGACGAGCAGGCTTTAGGACTGACCTACGATGAGTTAGATGATTTTTTAGAAGGAAAGGAGGTAAGCCAAAGAACTGTCGATCGTATCATCGCTATCTACGAAAAAACCCAACACAAGCGCAAGCCTATCCCTACAATTTATGATTAAAAACAGCTTATGCCATTGTATGAAGCATTATCAATTATGAAGCAATGCGCCCTATGAGCCAGGTTGAGACCACAGATACACCCGACAACCTACTTAAGGTATACGCACACTTTCGGGCATGTCTATCAGCTACCCTGCTGATTATGTATCTAATTGATATGGGATTAAATGTATTAGGCAATACATTTAATCCCAAATTTACCTGGGAACTACATCTGCCTACTTGGCAATCAGCCTTCTTACCTTAATCCATTTTCATTTCAATCAATCTGGACCAAGCATTCAACTGCTTTTCTTTATGTTGCTAACCGATATAGTCGCAACAACGATCATCATACATAGCAGTGGAGGGTTAAGCAGTGGGCTCGGATTTTCTGCAGCAAATAATGTTCCCAGTGAAGAAGGGCATTATCTGGTCAGTGCAGAAGCCTGTGATGCCGGTATTAACGTTTGTGTCAATATTGCAACTGATGCGCAAGGTTCTCAGGATACGGGAACACCCGCTGAAGATGACCTTGAACTTAACAGCCAGGGAACCAAAGCTGGAAAATGGCCAAATGATTGATTTGGAAAATTAGCTATATAACCTTAAAAAAACCTTGGACCCCTCCTAGGTTTTTTTATTTAAAGGAAGAAATAAATGACAGAAACTAGCGCAATTCTTTCGGCATTGAAAATCGTATATTTTCTTCTTGACCCACTATCTCAGTGGGTGATTTTGCACCCATTTTTTCTAAAGCTTCCAACACATCTTTCACCAATACTTCTGGTGCAGAAGCACCTGCGGTAACACCTATAGATTTTTTTTCATTTAGCCAATCTGAGCTGATATCTGATGCGTTATCAATCAAGAACGCAGTGGCTCCACAACGTTCAGCTAATTCACGCAGACGGTTAGAATTAGAGCTATTCTGTGACCCCACTACCAAGACCAAATCACATTCTAAAGCGAGTTGTTTGACTGCATCCTGACGATTTTGCGTGGCATAACAAATATCATCTTTCTTTGGCCCCTGAATAGCAGGAAAACGCTTTCTGAGTGCATTAATCACTCTAGAAGTATCATCAATGGACAAGGTCGTTTGTGTAACATAAGCGAGGTTTTCTGGATGCTGTACCTTTAATTTGGCAACATCAGATTCATTTTCTACCAAATAGATTTGCCCTCCTTCTCTACTACGATACTGCCCCATTGTACCTTCAACTTCAGGGTGACCTTCGTGACCAATCAAGACACATTCACTGCCATCTCGGCTGTAACGGACAACTTCCATATGAACTTTTGTTACCAGGGGACAAGTCGCATCAAAGACCTTTAAATTACGATCATCAGCCTCATCTCTCACAGCCTGGGATACACCATGGGCACTAAAAATAACTATCACATCATCGGGAATTTCATGGAGTTCATCCACAAAAATAGCACCCCGCTCTCTTAGGGAATCAACAACAAATTTATTGTGAACGACTTCATGGCGAACATAGATAGGTGCACCAAAGATATCCAATGCACGTTTGACGATATCAATAGCTCGGTCAACGCCGGCACAAAATCCTCTTGGGTTCGCTAACTTAATGTCCATTAACCTTCACTTCTATTAATCGTTTCTGCTATTAATGAGTAACCGCGGGAACCACAGAAAGAACTTTGACTTTGAAACAAATGGTATGACCTGCCAATGGATGATTAAAATCCACGGTCACTGTCTCAGCATCTGCTTCAAGAACAACACCAGGTAGTTCTGCTTGATTAGCGTCAGCAAATGACAACATAAGGCCAGGTTCTAAATCTACCTCTTCATCAAAATCTTTTCGTGAAAATTCTTGAATATTACTAGGGTTATGTTGCCCAAAACCTTTCTCCGGTGAGATATCAAATATATCTTCAGCACCGGGCTTAAGCCCCGTTAACACCTCTTCAAAACCCGGCAAAAGGTTTCCATCCCCAAAAACAAAAGTAGCGGGTTCTCCATCAAAATTGGTATCCACTATGGATCCATTTTCCAATGCAAGGGAAAAGTGAAGTGTTATTTTCGTATCTGGCCCCAC
>JALQUJ010000001.1 GCA_023263825.1 Porticoccus sp. | reverse complement strand
TTATCCGTGAGTTGCAAGCTATCCCTGATCAATACACTTTGAACCTAAGCTCTTGTACTCAATACCTTGAACTTAAGTCGAATGGTTACTTTTTTAATACTGATCCACACTAGGTCTATTCTCAAACTATTGGGTTCCTGTGGATATGAATCAACCAACTGCTTATACCAAGGAATATGAGCAATATTTGGACAACCCAGAAGCTTTCTGGCAAAAACAGGCATCACTCATTGATTGGTATACGAAACCAAAAACAATATTAAGCAAAGACAACAATGATTATTTCCGCTGGTATGCAGATGGTGAATTGAATACCAGCTATCTCTGTCTTGATTACCATGTAGATCAAGGGCGAGGTGAACAACTTGCTCTTATTTATGATTCACCAGTAACCGGTCAGAAATTATCTTTCAGTTATCGTGAGCTTAGGGACCAAGTAGCGCTGTTTGCTGGAGGTCTAAGAGATCTGGGAGTAACCAAAGGTGACCGGGTTATTATCTATATGTCGATGGTTCCAGAGGCTGTGGTAGCCATGCTTGCCTGTGCCAGAATAGGTGCTGTACATTCTGTTGTATTTGGTGGATTTGCTCCAGAAGAGCTCGCTGTTCGTATTGATGATGCCTTGCCGAAAGTTATTGTTACCACCTCCTGTGGTATCGAAGTCAGTAAAATCATTCCCTATAAACCTCTTGTTGATGAGGCTATAGCGCTCTGCAAACACAAACCATCTAAAACTGTTGTGCTACATCGGCCTGAATATCGAGCAAACCTACTACCTGAACAAGATATTGATTGGGATGCACTGATTTCCTTTTCAAGCCCGGTAGCACCAGTCCCTGTAATGGGAACAGATCCTCTCTATATCCTTTACACATCAGGCACCACAGGAAAACCAAAAGGTGTTGTTAGAGACAATGGAGGTCACGCTGTCGCTATGCGTTACAGCATGGAAACCGTATATAACGTGCGAGCTGGAGACGTCTACTGGGCCGCCTCTGATGTCGGCTGGGTGGTGGGCCATTCCTACATTGTTTATGCCCCGCTACTCACTGGTTGCACCACCATTATTTACGAAGGAAAGCCAGTAAGAACACCTGATGCTAACGCCTTTTGGCGAGTCTGTGAGGAGTATGGTGTCAAAACTCTGTTTACTGCACCCACAGCATTTAGAGCCATTCGAAAAGAAGACCCCGATGCCTCAGGCCTTACAAACTACGACTTATCAAAACTGGAACGCCTATACCTTGCAGGTGAGCGGTTAGATCCAACAACCTATGAATGGCTATTAAATAATACTGGCCTTCCCGTGGTTGACCATTGGTGGCAAACAGAAACGGCCTGGGCCATCGCCAGTAATCCTGTAGGGCTGGAAATGATGGAGACTAAAGCAGGCTCTGCCACCGTCCCCATGCCAGGGTATACCATCAATATTCTAGATGACCATGGCGATCAAGTGCCCAATGGAGAACAAGGTAATATCGCTATTAAATTACCCCTTCCCCCCGGCACACTTTCGACTATTTGGAATGACCACCCTCGGTTTTACAAGAGCTATTTGAGTACTTATCCCGGTTATTACCTGACAGGCGATGAAGGTTATCTAGATGAAGATAATTATCTATTCGTTATGGGTCGCTGCGATGATGTCATAAATGTCGCCGGGCATAGACTTTCTACAGGAAAAATGGAAGAAATCGTTAGCTCACATGATGCCATTGCTGAATGTGCTGTAGTTGGTATTGAAGATCAGTTAAAAGGGCAAATTCCCATGGGGCTGGTTGTATTAAAAGATGGGGCATCTATTGAAACAGATACCTTGACTCAAGATCTTAAACAAATGATTAGAAGTAAAATTGGCCCTATCAGCTGTTATAGCAGAACGTTGATTATTAAGCGTTTACCTAAAACCCGATCTGGAAAAATTCTGCGAAGAATTCTACGGCAAGTAATCGATGGAAAACCTTACTCGGTTCCATCAACTATCGATGACCCGATGATAATTAGATGAAATAAAACAGGCATTAAGCCATTAATCCTAATAAAAAATATTTAAAGAGGTTTTTAAATCACCTAAACAATTTCTCACACTAGCTAATACTTCCATGTAGCAGCCCTTGTAACCGGTGGTAATACACCGGTTCTTTTTGCTTAAAAATTTTGGTTATTTCTTTACAGTTGATTAACTATGCCGCCTGAACAGGAATGGTATTAGAGGCACGCTCAACACTATTATCTGCATTGAGGTAAACCAATTTAGGCTTATGTTTGTCTAATTCTTCTTCAGAGTATTGTGCGTAAGTAGCAATAATGACCCTATCTCCTACTTGACACTTTCTGGCAGCAGCACCGTTCATGGAAATAATACCTGAACCGGCTTCACCACGAATAATATAGGTGGTAAAACGCTCGCCATTATTTACATTGTAGATATCAATTTGTTCGAACTCTCTCAGACCAGCTAGATCAAGCAGGTCTGAATCAATGGCGCAAGAACCGTCATACCATAGCTCTGCATGGGTAACTGAACCCATATGCAACTTGCCTTTAAGCAAAGTGCTCAACATAGTGTATTCCTCAAACTCAGGGAAACTCTTAATAAAAAGTAGTTCTTAATGAAAAGTCATTCTTAATAAAAATTATCGTTAACTCAAACTGACGTTATCAATCAGCCGTGCGGATTCTGTATACATTGCACCTAACACAGTAATGTGTTTATCATCTACCGCCGCCATTTCCAGTGTCTTGCTATTACAGACAGTAATGTAATCCGTTTTAAAACCTGCGGCTTCAATTTGCTGTTTGGCTTTGGCCTCAAGTGCCAAAAAGTCTCGTTTCCCAGACTTAATTTGTTCAGCAATCCAATTCAAACTTTGGTGGAGTTGATTTGCCTTAGGGCGCTCTTCTGCGGTGATATACCCATTACGTGAGCTCATCGCCAGACCATCAGGTTCGCGGTGAATCGGCGCCTCAATAATGTCTATTGGTACGCAAAGGTCTTCAACCATACGGCGAATAACGGCCAACTGCTGGTAATCTTTAATACCAAAGATGGCCTCATCAGGCTGCACGATATTAAACAGTTTTGTAACAACGGTTGTAACGCCTTCAAAGTGCCCTGGTCTACTGGCACCGCAAAGTACATCGGTCATGGTGGAACAGATTACCCTAGTCTGTGAATCCAAACCATTGGGGTACATTTCATTATCATCCGGGTGGAACAACATGTCGCAACCCGCATCTCTCAATTTGGCACAATCTGCATCAAAAGTACGTGGGTATTTATCCCAGTCTTCATTGAGGCCAAATTGCAATCCGTTAACAAAAATAGAACAAACAACAACATCACTGGTTTGTTGGGCCCGTTTTATCAGCTCAATGTGAGCCTGATGGAGATTACCCATGGTCGGCACAAAACCTATTCTCAAACCTTTCTGACGTGCCTGTATCAGCGCCTCTCTAAGTCCCTTTATGGTGTGAAAAATCTGCATGAATATAGAAACCTGTTGATATGCAAAGCTGTTGTATTGGAAAACCTATTCTTCCGAAAAATAGTCCCTAGCAAGGTTTTCAAAACGTGTGTATTTACCCAAGAAAGCTAACTGACAAGTGCCAATAGGACCATTCCTTTGCTTACCAATAATAATTTCTGCGATTCCTTTGTCGGCACTTTCTTCGTTATAGACTTCATCTCGATAGATAAACACAATGACATCGGCATCCTGCTCAATAGCACCAGATTCCCTAAGGTCTGAATTAATCGGACGTTTGTTGGGGCGATTTTCAAGATTACGACTTAACTGAGAAAGGGCAAGAACAGGGCAATTAAACTCTCGCGCAATATTTTTTAATTCTCGGGATATCTGGGTAATTTCATTGGTACGGTTTTCTGTTGGCACACTACCACTCATTAACTGAAGGTAATCCACCATTATCAGCCCAGGATTTACGTTTTCCCGGGTTAACTGTCTGACTCTGTTTCGCAGCTCCATCGGGGTAATACCCGGTGTATCGTCAATATAAAGTGGGCGATCCTTAAGCCGGGAAGCTGCGCTAGACAAACGGGGCCAATCATCTTCAGATAAATTACCCGAGCGCATGCGAGTTTGGTCAATTTTCCCAAGGGAGGACATCATCCTCATAATCAGTTGATTGGCGGGCATCTCCATACTGAAAACCAAAACGGGCTGATCCTGATGTAATGCAGCATGCTCCACCATATTCATGGCAAATGACGTTTTACCCATAGAGGGGCGCCCTGCCACAATGACCAGATCAGATTTTTGCCATCCAGAGGTCATCCCATCAAGCTCAGTAAAACTGGTACTTAGCCCCGTGATATCAGCATCATTGTTAAACAGCTCATCGATTCGCTCGACAGCTTCTTTAAGCAATTCATTGACACCCTTAAAACCCCCCTGCTTCGGACGATTTTCAATAATATCAGCCAGTTTTTGTTCTGCTTCAGCTAATAATTTACTGCTGTCCCAACCCAATGGGTTATAGCCTTTCTTGACTATATCGCCAGCAGCAGTAATCAACTGCCTGATAATAGAACGCTCTAATACGATCTGGGCATAGGCGCCAATATTG
>JALQUJ010000193.1 GCA_023263825.1 Porticoccus sp. | reverse complement strand
GTTATCAACCAGAAAAAATGCAGAAAAACCATCATTAATAAGGTAGTGACAAGGCTTGTCTTAGATGTCAGCAATGCAATGTTGTAACTGATCGCAGCCAACAAACCAATAGACAGCGTTGTTATATTTCCCAAATGAGGGCCCGAAGCATATAAGATATCCCACAGAGAAAAACCTGTAATCACTACAGATCCTGTGAGCATCAAAATGGTAATCATGATGTCCTGGCATGAGCTTCCTGCTCAGCACCCGCATCTAGGGGAAGGTGGCATAATTTATTTAACCACTCCAAGGTGAATATTTTTTGAGTCCTTTCCATGTTTTACACTTTTTTATTTAGCTACCTGTATAAGTGAGCAGATTAACTACCTATTTACCCAGAACAACTTTTTATTATTCTGGGCGCATATGTGGGAACAGCAATACATCACGAATGGATGGAGAATCCGTTAGCAACATAACCAATCGATCTATTCCAATACCTTCACCTGCCGTTGGCGGCAAACCATATTCCAATGCGCGGATATAGTCCGCATCAAAATGCATTGCTTCATCATCGCCCGCATCTTTTTCTGCAACCTGTTGCTGGAAGCGTGCAGCCTGGTCTTCAGCATCGTTAAGCTCTGAAAAGCCATTGGCAATTTCACGACCGCCAACAAAAAATTCAAAGCGATCGGTAACAAAGTGATTGTTATCGTTGCGACGAGCCAGTGGTGACACCTCTGTTGGGTACTCGGTAATAAACGTAGGGTCCTCCAATCGGTGCTCTACAGTTTTCTCAAAAATCTCAATTTGTACTTTACCCAGTCCCCAAATGTCTTTTAGTGGAATATCCAAATGCTCAGCTATTTGCCGCGCTCCACTTTCATCGGCCAAAGCCTCAGCTGTAATATCAGGATTAAAATGCAAAATCGAGTCAAATACTGAGATACGATTAAAGGGCTTGGCAAAGTCGTATACCTTTTCCTGAACCACTTCGCCGTTTTCATTTTTCACTGTACTGCGTATCTCAGTGCTGCCCATTACCTGTGTAGCCAGCTGACGCAACATATCTTCAGTAAGGTCCATCAAATCATTGTAATCAGCATAGGCTTGATAGAATTCTAGCATGGTAAATTCTGGATTGTGACGAGTAGACAATCCTTCATTACGGAAGTTGCGATTGATTTCATAAACTCGCTCAAAACCGCCTACAACCAGGCGCTTCAGGTACAATTCAGGGGCAATTCGCAGATACATATCGATATCCAACGCATTGTGATGAGTCACAAAGGGACGCGCTGTAGCACCACCAGGAATCACCTGCAACATGGGAGTTTCCACTTCCATGAATTGGTTGCCATTGAGATAACTGCGAATAAATTCGATTACTTGGGTGCGCACTCGAAACAAATCCCGAATTTCCGGGTTCACAATCAAGTCCACATAACGCTGACGGTAACGGATTTCCTGATCTGCCAGTCCATGGTATTTATCCGGCAGGGGTCGGAGGGATTTGGTCAAAAGCTGATAGCTCTCCATATTCACATACAGGTCACCTTTGCCCGACTTATGGAGTGCTCCGCTAATACCAACGATATCCCCTAAATCAAGGCTTTTAGCAAAGCTGCGAGCCTCTTTGGCCACATACAGCTGAATGGTTCCGGACATATCCTGAATCACCATAAAAGAACCGCGGCTGCGAATCACACGACCGGCAACGCTCACTTTATGATCCAGTGTTTCCAGTGCATCCTTCTCGTGTTCACCAAACTCAGCCTGTAAATCAGCCGCCAAGTCTTCTCGCTTAAAATCATTGGGGAAAGCGCTACTGTTATCTTCAATTGCTTGTTCACGAATCGCTGCCAATTTAGCTCGGCGTTCGGCGATTAACTTATTCTCATCTTGCTGCTGTTCATTGCTCATGGGTAATCCAATGTTAATACTGTTACCGACAAGAGTCGGTTTTTTTAAACCATTTTTTATTAAGCTTTCTTTAAATACCGGCCTTTAACGAAGCCTCTATAAACTGATCCAGATTGCCATCCAGTACTGCCTGACAATTACTGGTCTGTACATTAGTGCGTAAATCTTTGATCCGCTGATCATCCAGAACATAGGAACGAATCTGACTACCCCAGCCAATATCCGACTTGGTGTCTTCCAAGGCTTGCGCTTCTTCAGATCGCTTCAGCATTTCCTGCTCATAAAGCTTAGCCCGCAACATTTTCCAGGCCTGATCACGATTTTTATGTTGAGAACGCTGACTCTGACATTCAGCCACAATACCTGTTGGTTCGTGGGTCAACCGTACCGCTGAGTCAGTTTTGTTAACGTGCTGACCACCTGCACCACTGGCTCGGTAAGTATCCGTTCGGACATCGGCAGGATTAATATCAATCTCAATATTGTCATCAATTTCAGGAGAAACAAATACTGAACTAAAAGAAGTGTGACGACGGTTGCCAGAATCAAACGGTGATTTACGCACCAGTCTGTGTACTCCTGTTTCCGTGCGCAACCAGCCAAAGGCGTATTCGCCTTCAAAGCGAATAGTCGCACTTTTAATCCCCGCCACTTCACCCGCGGATGCTTCTTCCAATGTGGTTTTAAAACCTTTGGCTTCACCCCAACGCAGGTACATACGCAAAATCATTTCCGCCCAGTCCTGAGCTTCAGTGCCACCGGAACCGGACTGAATTTCCAAAAAGGCATTATTGGCATCGGTCTCACCGGAGAACATACGGCGAAATTCCAATTTTTCCAGCTGTGCATTTAACTGTTCTAACTCAGTTTCAATCTCTGCTACTGAATCCGTATCCTCTTCCTCAGCAGCCATCTCCAATAACTCCCGGGCATCAGCAATGCCAGAATCCAGAGTCTCAATGGTTTCTACTACTAATTCGAGGGCAGATCGCTCACGGCCCAATTCCTGGGCACGATCAGGGTCATTCCAAACCTCGGAATCTCCAAGCTCTAGTTCTACTTCAGTTAAGCGGTCTTTCTTGTTGGCGTAGTCAAAGATACCCCCTAAGCACGTCAGTACGCGCCTGAAGGTCATCAAGAGTATTTCTGATTGGATTAATTTCCATGAACGGCGGATACCAAATTAGTTTAGGGCAAGGGGCTTTAACAGGGGCTGAATTCTAGCGGAATCTAGCGCCCTTCTCCAGCAGCTTCGCCCTCTCCCCAATTTACCTAACTATTTAACCTAGCTGATTTAAAACCCAACCAATGACCAGAATTTGTGGCAGGCTGATCAGCGGCAGAAACAGTGCGATTTTCCAGGATTTAGTCATATCACGAATCACCATCACTTCAGTGTAATCAGTGGCTACTCCCGCCATCAAAAAAGTAAAACCGTTTCCCGGAGCTGCGGCACGAGTAACAATTTCAGCGGCAATGGGTGTTGATCCCTCAGAACAGACTTCTATTACCGTAGCGGCTAAAAGCGTCAATAACAGGCCAACAACCGTCGGCCCAAACAATGTTTGGTAGGTATCCAAAGGCATGAAAGCACGAATGGCTGTAGCCAACACAATACCGAACAGCAACCAACGAAACACCATTTTTGAATCTTTTAATCCATCCTTGAGAACAGCAACAATACCGGCCGGAGTAATGCGTGTTGTTTTTAGCAACTGTACAAATTGTTTGCCCAAGCTATCGCTGTTAGTTATTTCGCCATTATTGGGATTAGCCGGCAACGTCCCTTTCGATACTAACCGATCAAAAATAAGCCCTGTTACTATACCCACAGCCATGGATAACAGCACAAATACCAACGTCCAACCCAGCCCAATAAGAGCCACCAAAATAATAGTCAATGACAGTGAGTTCCATGGGCTGGCAATCAAGAATGCCATTAATTGCCCCAGGCTAGCACCGCGCTCATAAAGTTTGGCGCCCACCATCAGAATACCGTGACTACACAAATCCAGTAGTACCCCAGCAAAGGTGGCCCTGACAATGCCCTTAAATGTTCCACCTCGCCCCAAAGCTGACATCACTAAATCGCGAGGGATTCGTTCCAGTAAACCCACAAAAACAACAGCGGCTATAATCCCCCACCACATGCGGTTGATTAGCTCAAAGACACCGGAAGTCATCACTACTAACCATTGAGGCAGGTCAGGATGACCATCTACCAGCCAATACAACACATAACAAATCAGTACAATCGCTCCGGAAACCCACAACAAATAATCCGGCCGCTGCTTTTTTGGGTGACATGCATCAGTCGAAACAACAGGTGCACAGCAGCCACCAGACATATCTACGGGCGATTCTGGAGACACTTTATCTTGAGCTTTATTTTTTTCCGTTTTGGGTTTGTCTTCTTTGTTACAGCAATTATCCACGCCGATAACTCCTACTTATACTAATCCTTATTCTGCGCCAACTCATCGATAATGACACACTCGGAACTATCATCACCCGGGCATTTGACCAACAATTCTGTGAGTACTTTTTTCATTTCTCTCAACTCGCGAATATGTTGCTCTATGTCTCGCACCTTATCACTCACCAGGCTGTGTACTTCTGCACTACGCCTGTTTGGATTAGCCCATAGACTGAGCAATTCCCGGCACTCATCAATGGAAAAACCAAACTGGCGGGCATGGCGTAAAAACCAAAGTTGCCGCAAATGTTGATCCGCATATTCCCGATAACCATTTTCCAACCGGGGCGGTCTATCCACCAACCCTATACGCTCATAGTAGCGAATAGTCTTAGCATTTAATCCTGTCTGTTTGGCAACTTCGCTGATTTTCACGGCTCACTCTAACCTACCCTTTAGGGCTGTTTTCACTGAAGGGATTCATAGTGTAAACCTTCAAGTTAATTAAAGGTCAAGAAACGTAAGACCACACAACTTGTTCGGCCTAAACCAAACATTGACCTTCCTCTAACTGTAAGGTTTAGCATAACAATCAGTAATACCCTTTTTTCTAGCTGGTCAGTTTTAATGCTTAATAAACATCCACTTAAAACCCCTCCCCTTCATCGCATTGCCTCATTCTGCTTTTTTTGTGTTTACCTACT
>JALQUJ010000222.1 GCA_023263825.1 Porticoccus sp. | reverse complement strand
AACTAAAATTCTGGATTGCTCTGGCAAAGGTTTCATTGAGGCGTGTAATACGTTCATCTAACAGATTTTCGATACGCAGTAACACCGGCATGGCGTGGCCACGCTCTTCAAGGCCAGCCACAATGGCCATCAGAGAAAGTTCTACCGGCTGGCTATTTTTGCCAGTGACGACCGTCATCTCACCTTTATCTGAGAGACTAAAATAACCGGCACCCCAATCGTGAATGCCGTATAAAGTGGCTGTATCCGCTAGAGACCAGTCAGTTTTTTTATGAACTATCAAAATGCCAGTCCCCTGAGGAAACTACCATCAGAAGAAGCACAAAGCAGAAAACTGTGATTAACCAAGGTCATCATCAGTACCCCCTGACATACAGCGAGTAGTACCAACAACCGGAGGAGCCATGCCTCCGAACCCACACAATATTTTGTAAAAAACTACAAATGACAAAAAATGTGTAAATTTACCCGCAAGCGAGGAGCTCACTTTGAGGGACCGCAACTTTCACAAAAAATCATCAGGTTTGGAAGAATAATTTAACCACTACAAGATACTAGTAATGACCAATACCAATAAAAAAGTTTCGGCCTTTTTACTGATCTACCTAATTCGGGTTGAATTTAAGTCCAGCCTAAAGTAGTTTGAAAAAATATTAGCGTAGAGTTAAACAGGAACTAATTATGACGGACCAAGTTACAACGGATTAGGCTGATTCAGATATTCACGACGCTAAATTTGTTCTATCTGGTCAGAAGATTGTGGATATCCGCTCATTACAAACCTGTGCTTCTGAAATTTATACTCAATTAAAAAAGCCATCTGATAAAACGCCAGAAAGTGCCAAAGGTATTATTGATCAGGCCAATGAGGCAAAAGAAACTGCGGCCATTGATTTTTTTGCCCTTAACTGCCTCGGGAGTGTCTGCGATAAAGCGGATACTGATGTGTTCTTCATCAATGTGTCCCCATACACTTTGTGTGCAAAGGAGAACCTGGAAGAGCTTCAAGAGAAACTCCAAACACTGGTAGAAACAGGTAAACAAATTGCCATTGAAATTAATAACCCTCCCCGTGAATTAAATAGTCAAGAATACATACAAATGTATTCAAACTGCATGAAGCTGGCACGAAGTGGCTTGAGGTTTGCGACTAATCCCTATTACCGTGCAGCAGATGTATCTGTTCATCTGGATAAGGAGCACACACCTTTCTTGAAAATTGCCCGACCTTTACTGCATAAAACATTGGAGTCTGAACAGGCAAAAACAGCTCTGGAAAGAGACATCCGAATTGCAAAAATTCAGGGCAGGACCGTGATTGGTGAAGGGGTTGAAACAGAGCAGGAGTTTGGACATTGCAAAATGCTGGGTTGTGATTGGGTTCAGGGTTTTTATATTGGGCACCCGGTTCAACTATTTACCAAAGGCTTGAGCCTGAACGATGAGCTTATTTAACGCCCCTTAACTCAAGCCACGCTTTAGCCCCACATCCTTTCTTAACCCATATCGCTCCATGGATTAACTTTATCAAACACAACTTTTTGTTCGTACCCGGGCATCTGGATGCCATCTTGGCTGATATCGATACCTGTTTCATCAATCAATGGATCACCAAACCGATAAACGACATTGACCTCTCCGTTATCCGCTCGGCTTGAGTAATCTGCTGCGGCTTTACGGGTTTGCTCTCTGCGTCGCTGGTAATCAGACATTGCTTGTCCGTATCGACGGGACAGCATTTGCTCTACTTTGTTGGGCGATAATAGAACCGCCGTGGCATTATTCCCACCAAATCCTTTTGAGTTAATAAAGGCTACGTCCATTTTTCGATCACTGACATCAAGGTCTTCTAATGGGAAAAGCATTCGCTCCTGATGTACATCTTCCGCAATTTTATCGACGGTTTTAATACCCGGCACGATATCGTACTTAAAGGTACCCAATGCAAAGGCAAACTGATCACCGCTCGCTCCCGCCAGGGAATGCCCAACAAAGGCTTTTGCCGCAGTCACCGGCCAATCATGAATATCAAATGCCTTGGCAACACGGTCAAAAATTTCAGATTCTGTCACCCGATTTGCCGGTGTGCTAGAACCATGAGCATGAATGAAACTGTGTTTTCTGACAGACTCTTCTCCAACAGTGGCAACGGCAGATGCAACAGCCTTGGCAAAGGAAACGTAGTTACCTGCACCAGGTGCTGAAATCGATTTTTTAACACCGTCGGCGTTAACAAAAACATCCGTAGCAGCACCATGTATATCAGCACCTAGTTCCATTGCTAATGTATCGTCCATCAGAACTGTATATTGAGCGCCTTCACCAATACTAAATCCACAGTTTTCGCCAAATGGACGACTGGCTCTGCGCCAATCCGGTGTTTCCGTGCCATCCAGCTTACACAAGCCTTCATCGGTACCCAGGGCACCCATGTTGGTAAACCCGGCCATAATTTCTGGAGTTAACCCGGCCTCGGCACTGCCGACAATGGCAACCCTGCGACGACCACTGCGAATATCTTGTACTGCTGACTGTAAGACATATAAAAAAGAAGCACAGGCACCGGTAATCGCCGCCGTATGACCAATGCTGCCCAGGACATAGGCATTCACAAAATCTGCCGGCATGGTATTAAGTGCCATAGCGTACTGCTTTGAGGTTGTCCTTTCTCCGAGTAAACGACCTTGTAGTAAACCACCTAAACCATCTTTTGTTACTTGCCCCATGATACTGGTGCAATAGACACCAATTTCATCGGGACGAACGCTGGCAGCAATGGTATCCCAGGGAATACCAACGGACCCCAATGCATCACTGGCACCTAAAAGTGCCAGTTGTAATCCACGGGGATGAAAACGGGATTTGTATTGTGCCGCCGGATCAAAGCCTGAAGGCAATTGCCCTGCGGCTTTTGCTTCTTGCTCTGAATAAACCGGCACCATAAATTCACCCACACCCTGGATATGAACTTCATAGGCGCTGCCTTCTAGGGGCTTCACATCCCAATGTTCTGGGATAGATTCAGGTAAGTCCCGCTTGCTCACTTTAAAAGTGAAGCCGTCACCGTCTTTTGTTTCCAAGTACACGCGTTTGTGGCCATAGATTTTAGCCGGATCAAACAGAGTATTTTCCAGGCGACGAATCAAGGTGCCTTCAAGGACTTTCTCTTCATACTGATCAACTACTTGTTCTGCATTAAGGGTCGTATTATCAGCATCACGATAACTCTCACCATCCCAAGACACCAGTTTCATCAAGCAGGCAAGGCCTACAATGGTTTTTTGCTGTTCATGTTGTGGGAGTGCTTCCAGCACTGTTCTGCGAAAAGCCTGATGGGAAGAACTTCTTCCTGCGGCGTTATAACCCCCAAAACCTACGATAACAGGCAGTGCTTGCATTGATACGACACCCTTCTAATGAATACTTGGCAGTCTATCAGGCAGAGCACATTGATTTTTGTCATTTATAGACATATATTTTGTCATTATGGCCAAAAAAACACCTATTAAACCTACAACGGATAAAAAAGTCTCGGAAGGATCCCCACCTCTTCACGTGGCCACATTACTATATGACAACTTATTAGGCACCAGTGCCACATTGCCAGTTGAAATGCTTCGCACGGCTGAAGCCTCTGCACGCCCTGTCAATCCAGAAACCCGTCGTGTAGAGGCTTTTACCCTGTCTATTGATAAAACCCCCGTTGCATCGCCCTCAGGTTTTTATATTAACCCGGCAAAAAGCATTGATGAGGTGCATCAGTGTGACATTATCAGCTTGCCGGCTTTGTGGCGAAACCCTCGCCCGGCGCTGAAAAAGTACCAACACTATATCCCTTGGTTACAACAACAAGCGCAACAGGGTGCAGTAATGATTGCAGTAGGTACGGGTGTTTGTTTTCTCGCAGAAGCAGGGCTATTAAATAATCAGCCTGCCACAACCCATTGGCATTATTTTGATCGCTTCCAAAAGGATTACCCTGAGGTTGAATTAAAACGCCAGTATTTTATTACCCAGGCTGGCAACCTTTATTGTGCGGCCAGTGTGAATGCGATGGCAGAGTTGATGGTACATTTGGTGGCGCGGTTATATGGCCGTGGTGCCGCGACTCAGGTTGAACGTAACTTTTTTCACGAAATTCGAAGTACGTTCGAACCTACCAGTTACTTTTCTGATGATGTCCAGCAACACCCTGATGAACAAGTGGTTCAGGCACAGATATGGTTTGAAGATAATTTTAGTAAACCGGTAAAAATATCTGAAGTTGCTCAGCAGTTTGACTTCAGCGTACGTACCTTTAACCGCCGCTTTAAAAATGCTTTGGGAAAAACACCCTTGGAGTATTTGCAAACTACCCGCTTAAATAATGCCCGTGAACTTTTGCAAAAATCCAATCTGTCTATTTCGGAAATAGCAGCGCTCAGCGGTTATCAGGATGCAGCATCTTTCAGCAAAACATTTAGCCAGCATTTTGGCACCTCACCTTCAAAATACCGGGAAACTGTACGCGCTAAATTATTTAGCACTCACTAAAGCTGCTAATTCCATTTATAGCGCTAAGTGTATAAAAAAACCTGAGCCAAATTAATCCAGAATATAGAGCAGCCATTCGGCCAACAGGGCGGGCTTGTTTTTATCCTTAATATTTATGGATGTATCTATAGTCAACAACCGCCCTTCACCCTTAACTTTATCGGACAACAACATCTAATTAAGCTGAACGCTACTTCCGGCATAAACAGGTGTGATAAATCGCAGGTGATTTACTCCATAGTTCAAAATAGTCACTTCACCTATCTGGGCCATGAGTTCATCCAGCATTAAATGGGGTAACAACGTGAGGTAAAGAAAACCATGTGCAACGGTTCCACCTAACGGTGTTTTTGCTGCACGTTCTGGGTCAACATGTAAGTACTGATGATCCAATGTTACATCAGCGAACTGATTAATTTTCTGTTGGCTGATGGTAAACCAATTCGATTGACCTCTGAGTTGACTGTTCATCCACAATACCCTTAAGCCTTTTTAAGAATGTATATGAGGAAAATCTACTAGAGAATTAAGACAAGAATATGTATCAACGATTAAAAACGTAAGACCCAGGAGCATTTTCCATAGGTTTATGACGAGGGCTTCCCAATGTCTTTCTTGCTGCTTTTTTGGCCCCTGAGCGGTTGGCCAACCATATAGACCAATCCTCCCACCAGGAACCCGGATGTTGCTCAGCTTCTTCCAACCAATCTTCAGCTAACGGCGGCAAGTTATCGGCATAAAAATATTTCGCCTTTTTATTGCTGGCCTGATTAGAATTTTTATCTGGTACCGGTGTCACCAGGCTCTGAATATGTCCACTAGAACTTAGTACAAAACGAATATCTCCACCGACAAACTGTGTCGTTTTATAGCAAGCTTTCCATGGCGTAATATGGTCAGTCAGGCCAGCTGTCACATATTTATCACAATCCAGTTCTGCCAGGTCAATCTTTTCGCCCAGCACTTCCATCTCACCTTTGTACAACAAATTTTCTTCATACAAATCGAGGAAATCACTGTGTAGTTGGGCGGGCAAATTGGTTGAATCACTGTTCCAGAACAATAGATCAAAAGCCGGTGGGGCCTCCCCCATCAAATAGTTATTTACGTGGTAATTCCACACCAAATCATTCGGCCTCATCCAGCTAAATACTTTTGCCAGCTCAGCCCCCTCAAGCACCCCCTTTTCCTGTGAGCTTGCTCTGGCGGCTTTCAATGTTGCGGGAGACGTAAATGCATTTAGATCCATGTCGTTAGAATGCATGCTAAGCATACAAACGGACAAACTCAGGCTGTTAACAATCTTGGCATCCTTATTTAAACAATAAGACAGGATAGAAGCTGTGATGCCTCCAGCACAGGCACCTACCAGATTAATATCATCACTTCGCGTGATATCTATAATAGCGTTGACAGCATCGCGTGCAGAGTCCACATAGGTACTCATATCCCAATGGCGATGTTCAGGTGACGGGTTCTTCCAGCTAATGATAAAAACCTGGAACCCTTGGGACAAACAAAATTGGATAAAGCTTTTTTCCGCCGTTAAATCATAGATATAAAACTTATTAATCTGGGGGGGAATAATAAGCAATGGGCGCTTATAAACTTTTACAGTGGGGGGCTTGTACTGGATTAATTCGAGAACTTCATTGCGAAAAACTACAGCCCCTTCTGAAGTTGCCAAGTTTTCTCCCACCTTAAACTGACTGACATCCACTTGGGAGGGCATGGCATTGTTGTTTTTTACGTCATAGACATAATTACGTAACCCCTTGAGCAAACTCATGCCTCGAGTCTCTACCACTTTTCGCATGGCTTTTGGGTTACTTAATAGAAAATTGGTAGGTGCCAATGAACTGGTCACAACTTCTTTAAAGAATTTGGCCCGACGGTCATCTGTGGTATCTAGACTGAGATCGTCAACAAGCTCACCCATAGACTCATCCCAGGCTATATAGGCTTGTTTTAATCGGTGATAAACGGCACTTTCTTCCCAGGCTGGATCATCGAAACGGCGATCGCCTTTAGGCTCTTCAAACTTATCGGTACCCTTGAGGATATCGACTACTTTTCCTGCCAGCTTTTTACTGTTTTTCGCTAGGGTAGAAGGCTGCCTAATGGCTTGTTTAGCCGTTTGCTTGAGGATTTTTTTTAATTCTTCAGAGCTGACCCCGACCAATGGGTTTAAGGCAATGGTTGCCTCCGTGGCCTTAATCAAAAGCTCTTCCTGCTCTTGTTCGGTAGAATTTTCTTTCTGTTTGGACATCCTCAATTCCCACTTTCACCTGCGATGAAAAGCTGTTTTTCAACGAACCTCTTTTCAACAGTGCTTTCTTTTAGGGTAAGAATAATCATCCCACAAATCATAAACTACAGGAGTCACAACCAACTGGCAATTTTAGTGAATCTGTCTACCAAGGCGATCTTGGCGGGCTATCTAAAGAAATCGTGCTATTTGAGGCTCTTAACATAGTATTGAAGGCTGCTGGCTAAATACGATTCTAGGCTTTCAAAATCGGGAATCTGCATGATTTGACCATCTAATTCTACATGCATTAAAACATGTGGAGCTGGGCCTTGACCTTCGACTTGCTGCAAAGGGTCATCTTCTGCGATACGAATAAGGTGTGAAAAATCCTGAGCATGAATCGCATAGTAACTAAGCCCCCTTTCAGGGCTCAAAGTATTCATGACCAATGCTGATGAACTGCCAGAAAAACTCTCACGGCTCTCATTACTGAACGCTTCAAAGGAAATCAGAGGAACACGTTTTTGGCGCCATTCCAGCCAGCCATTAAACCATACCGGAGCATTTTCCTGAGCCGACACCTCAACAGCCTGTATTACCTCGGCAACGGCTGACATAGGAACTAACAATGCGCTCTCACTTAAAGGAACATACAAACAGTTTATTTCTTCAACTTCTTGAGGCTCTGCTGGGGCTACCTGGCTCATGGCCTGCTCCTGTAGAAAAAACTTTATTAATAATCATCTTTAGAATTAAACGCTACTTAAACCAAAAGGGCTGCTTCTTAAGAACTAGATGATTCTTCTTGTTCTACCAATTTCATAAATGTTGTCATGGTTTCAAGCAGCTCTTCTTCTTGGTATGGTTTACCTAGATAACCTTCAACACCTAAACCAACAGCACGCTCCCGGTGCTTTTCTCCCGTTCTGGAAGTAATCATAATGATAGGTATATTTTTAAGTTCTTCACTTTCTTTAACCCTTCGCGCCACTTCAAAGCCATCCATGCGAGGCATCTCAATATCCAGCAACATGATGTCTGGTTGATTTTCCTGTAGCAACTGCATCGCCTCTACGCCATCGCGAGCTGTCACAACTTGGAATCCTTCACGTTCTAGGAATCGACTGGCAACTTTTCTTACCGTTACCGAGTCATCAACGACCATTGCTGTTGGCGCATCAGATTGACTGGATTCTCCCCTTGAATCGAGTACTTCAACCCCAGGTTTAGCCGTTACCTGTGCCCGCAACAGCGCTAGTAGATCAAGAATAACTACAACTCGGCCATCACCTAATGACGTTGCACCGGATAAACCCGGCACTTTGCTGAATTGTGGCCCAAGGCTTTTCACCACAATTTCACTACTGCCTGCCAAACGATCAACCTGAACTGCATAGAGACGAGTTTCTGAGTGCACTAATACCAGGAAGACTGATTCCACGGACATATCGACCTTTGGCGTCAGCTCTTCACTCAACAAGCTACCAAGGTATCTCACCTCGTAGCGACCACCAGCATATTCAAGTCTCGCATCGGGGAAACGATAGTAGTGTTCCAGTTCCATAGAACTAACCCGAACCACACCATCGACACTGTTCAATGGCAAGGCATAGCGGTCTTCACCAATATCAATCATCAGTGCGCGGTTAACTGAGACCGTAAATGGCAAACGGATACTAAACTGAGTACCTTCCCCTTTACGGGTAACAATTTGTACAAAACCACCCAGCTCTCGAACTTGGCTATTCACTGCATCCATGCCAACACCACGGCCTGAGACTTGGGTTACTTCTTCCGTGGTTGAGAAGCCTGGCTGGAAAATAAATTGAATAATTTCCTGATCGCTGAAATCACTGTCTTCCGCCATCAACCCCATCTCAATTGCTCGCCTGCGAATTGACTCAATATTGAGGCCCCGACCATCATCGGCTATTTGAATGACGATATCGCCGCCTTCACGAACCAAGCCAATGGAGATAGCACCTGCTTCAGACTTCCCAGCATTTCTTCGTTCGTCCTCTGGTTCAATGCCGTGGTCGATGGAATTTCTGATCATATGCTCTAATGGTGGTAGCATTTGTTCCATTACTGCACGATCCATCTCGCCTTCCACATTGGCCAAATAAAACTCTACATTTTTACCCAGTTCATTGCTGAGCTGACGCACCATACGACGCAGCCTGGGTACGATTCGAAGGAACGGCACCATGCGTGATTGCATTAATTGTTCTTGCAGGTCGGTATTAATACGAGACTGGGCAAGTAATTCAGCATCGGCCCCACGAGACTTATCAACCAACGTATTTTTAAGGTCCTGTAAATCCGAAGAGGATTCAAGCAGGGAACGAGATAGTTGTTGTAATTGAGAATAACGATCCATTTCCAAAGGGTCGAAGCCCTCAGCTACCGACATGGCTTCCAACTGCTCCTGGAGGAACATGACTTGAGCTTCGG
>JALQUJ010000219.1 GCA_023263825.1 Porticoccus sp. | reverse complement strand
GCAAATTCCTCCTCCAGCTGGGTATTGAGTGATAGGCAGGCCAGAGCAGCGTGAGCTTATTTGCCGTCGCTAAGGATTTCAGCAACACCTTTTGCGGGTAATGGGCTTGTAAGTCTTTTGGTACCGTACGCCGGTAGTGATAACAGTGACGGTTATGGGGCTTGTACAGGTAGGGTACGGTCAGTTTCAGGCCGTCGATGTGCAGGTTTTGCATGGTGCGTTACCTCAGTGGTGGCCCAAGCTGTATACACATTTGTATACGCTAGAGCGGGGTTACTGAGGAAAAACGCCGAACATATTCAGACTTAATTTATCGCTGAACCAAGGCTGGGCGGGGGTTTCAACGCTGCAACACAGCGTTTAAGTTTGGCGCTCCGGGCAGGATTCGAACCTGCGACCTGCCCCTTAGGAGGGGGCCGCGCTATCCAGCTGTGCCACCGGGGCGTGTGGTTAAAACAGTATACACTTGGGTATTGTCGGCGCGATTCTAGTCTTTGCCAGGGGATAGATGCAAGCTTTGCTTCAACTGCACCTTAATAGCTAATTACTAGAAAGCTACAGATAGTGAATAAATGCTTTAAAAAACGGGGGCAAATAAAAATGCCTGCCCTGTGAACAGAGCAGGCATACATTTTTATTCGCTACTAAATATTAACGTCTTATAGTGAGCTTTGAATCGGTGCACTTGCACCTTCAGCTCTTGATGCAGCGATAGCAGCTTCAAGGCTTTCTTCAGAGTCAAACATTGGGCTCGTTGCAATGACCTTGTGATCAGGTGCTTGCAGATTGAAAAAGTGTTTGCCATTGCTAGTTTGTCTTTCATACAACGCATCATGCTGACAATTGTGCTGTATAATATCAATATCTAGCCCAGCAGAGCCTTTAGTGATGTAAGGTTTGCAGCTAGTGAATAGAGTGTCACCATTGCTTCCCTTTAGGGCAAAACAGAGTCTGCCTTCGTCATTTTTCTTTAGTTCAATACAACTGGACATAGGTACTTCCCTCTTTAATTTACTAATAAGTTTTAGTCTTCGGCTTTAGCCATTAAGACCATAGTTAACTGGTTTTTTTATGTATTAAAACCTAATAAGTTATTTTAATTTTCTATATACGATCCAAAGTAAAATTGAGATCAGTTTTATATAGTAGGTTTGATGGTAATCATAAGTTTTTTTTGAAGTAAAAATAAACAATATATGTTAAGAAAAAAATTGATGGTTAATACTAAAAAAACTGAATGTAGCTAAATATATTTACATAATGCTCTTTTTAGGAGAGCGCACAACATACTTTATACTTCCCTGTAATTGTTTTGGCTTAGGAATCGTAAATAAAAATTATAAATATTTATAAAGTGTAGAATCAGGTTATTTGGTTCGCTAGTCGAGTTGTTTGATGAAGAAAGCGTTTATTTATGAATAGAGATAGAAATTTTGACGATTTGGCCGAGCGTTTTCAGCAAAAAGTCTACGGGGGCTTAAAAGGCGAGATTCGTTTAGCTGTCCTTTGGCGTGATATAGAACCACTTTTACCCGAAGCGAATGATAAGCCTCTACAAATTTTAGATATTGGTGCTGGTTTAGGGCAATTAGCTATTCGATTAGCAAAGCTTGGGCATCAGGTAGTTGTTAATGATATTTCGGAGGGCATGCTTGCTATTGCTAGGAATGCTGCTGAAAAAGAGGGCGTACTATCGAATATCGAGTGGCGCCATTGCCCTCTCCAAGCATTATCAAAGGAGATAGAAGGGCAGTTTGATTTGGTCCTATGCCATGCTGTTGTTGAGTGGCTTGCCGATCCAGAGCCTTTAATCCTCCAGCTGAAAACGTTCTTGCTACCAACAGGGATACTTTCTTTCACCTATTACAATCGCCATTCACTGGAATATCGAAATCTGATTCGTGGCAACTTCAATTTATTGAAACAAGTGACATTTGTACCTGACCCGGGGAGTTTAACCCCAGGTAATCCCATCTACCCTGAACAAGTTAAAAAATGGGTAGGTGAAGCAGCTATGAAAGTGAAATCCCTAAGTGGTATTCGAGTCTTTCATGATTATGTGACAACTCAGCGGGGAGGTAATGGGGTACCTGAGGATGTTGTTGAAATGGAACTGAAGTATTCACAGCGGGAGCCATTTCTCTGGTTGGGTCGTTATATCCACCTTATTCTCGAAAGCCAAACGAATAGCTTATGATTTGCCAAGCAGCAAATCTCTGGCTGCATTGAGCTTTGCTGCCAGATAGTCATTGCCACCTCGGTCTGGGTGGAGTTTTTGTATCAAGCTTTTGTGAGCTTTTATAATGTCTTCTCTACTGGCACCTGGTTTGAGTCCCAGCAGCTGCCATGCTTCATCTTTGGTTAATCTAGAGCTGGTATGTGCAGGTGGTGGTTGCCCTACTTTGGATTGGCGTTGTTTTTGCCAAATTTGTAGGAAGGGTAAGGCACGTAGTAATAGGCCAAACAGTATTTTAATAAAAAGAATAGATGCGGCTGCAGCAGCCACCAGCCAGTGAGTTCGGCCTGTAAGTGCTAATACAAATACAAGACCGATTACCCCAAAAAGAGCTCCTCGTAATAGCATTTTTCGGCGTTGTTCCGGTGACCGCTTTTTCAGTTCTTGCCAAAGCAGGTAGCCGAGAATGGCAATAGCCAAAAGTACTGCAAGTCTTGCCATAACATGATTCCGTTATCCTATAAAATAGCGAATGGCCTACATATGTCTCATGAGCATAGCGTAGCCACTATCCTCAGGTAATGATAACTGCCCTGCAAGTGATTCAGGTACAGGGATACGAACAATATACCCGGAACCTGGTGCGGCATCTATCTTATTGCCCTCAAGGTTTTCCAATGTGTCCAAGTTAAAGGATATATTACCCTGAGGGGTGATTAATTCGAGAGTATCACCCGCTTCAAACCGATTTTTAACATCGACTGTAAGCCATCTTTGATTGGCTGCTACTGCACTGATTTCACCGACAAATTGCTGATTTGGATTGGTAGAAGCACCCTGTTCGTAGTTCTGGTATTCCTGCGGTACATGGCGACGATAAAAGCCTTCGGTATAGCCTCTGTTTGCCAGGTGATCTAATTCAGCCATCATATTCATATCAAAGGGTTTGCCGGTCTCAGCGTAATCAATGGCTCGACGGTACACCTGTGCAGTGCGGGCAGCATAGTAATGGGATTTTGTTCTACCTTCGATCTTTAGTGATTGAACCCCCATTTTGACCAAGCGGTCTACATGTTGCACGGCACGTAAGTCCTTGGAGTTCATAATGTAGGTACCATGCTCATCTTCAAATGCGGGCATCAGCTCACCAGGACGCCCCTGTTCTTCCAGTAGCATGATTGGTGTTTCTTTTTGTTCATGTAGCTCTTTCGGGTCCCAAGTCTTGGCCGGGATGATATCGCCAGTTTCCGTTTCTTTACCTTCCTCTGCATTGTATTTCCAGCGGCAGGCATTGGTGCATGCCCCTTGATTTGAGTCTCTATGATTCATATAACCGGATAGTAAGCAGCGCCCGGAATAGGCAATACAAAGTGCGCCGTGTACAAAAACTTCCAGTTCCATCTCGGGGCATTGTTGGCGGATTTCTTCAATTTCATCCAGTCCCAGTTCGCGGGACAGGATTGTGCGTACGATGCCTTGGGAGTGCCAAAACTTCACAGTAGCGTAGTTGGTGGCGTTAGCCTGTACGGATAGATGAATGGGCATTTCAGGCCATTTCTCCCGTACCATCATGATCAACCCAGGGTCAGACATAATTAGGGCATCAGGCTGCATTTCGATAACTTCTTCCATATCGCGAAGATAGCTTCTTATTTTGTCGTTATGAGGAGAAATATTACTGGCGATATAGAATTGTTTATTTTGAGCATGGGCTTCGGCAATTGCCCCTGCCATCACATCCAGATGATTGAACTCATTGTTGCGCACACGGAGACTGTAGCGGGGTTGTCCGGCATAGACTGCGTCTGCACCGTAGGCAAATGCGTAGCGCATATTTTTGAGGGTTCCTGCGGGGGATAGCAGCTCAGTCATGATTTGTAATACCGTTTAATCGCTGAAATGAAATAGGCGGCAATCTTACACTGATGAAGAGCATCTATGTAGTTGGTTTAGATCAATATTCAGCCCAGTAAAGCCATGAAAAGGTAAGTATTATTAGGATATTTCAGTTTGTCAGTTGTGTGGTTTGAAGGTTAGCTCTGTTACCTTGAGTAGAGGAGTGCATTTACTTAAAATGCGCCCCTCTAAATATTCTGGTGAGGTGTTTGGGTCGCTTTACTCAAGTTGAGCATTCCCAGATACAACACCATACAACTTGCCCGGTTTTACGTTCCGGTCGCAAAGAGGAAAACACATGTCTTATTCTCCCGCTGGTGTAGTGGTTGCCGCACTGTACCGTTTTGCCAAATTTCCTGATTTTGAGTCTCTTCGAGAGCCTCTTCAGAGCCTGATGGTGAAAGAGGGTGTGAAAGGGACCTTGCTACTAGCTACTGAAGGCATCAATGGCACCATTGCCGGTTCCCGGCAGGGTATTGATGCCGTCATTGCCTGGTTGGAAAGCGATGACCGTTTCACTGGGATTGAGGTGAAAGAATCCTACGTGAATAATAATCCCTTCTATCGCACTAAAGTGAAACTGAAAAAGGAAATTGTCACCATGGGGATAGAGGGTATTGATCCCAATGACATCGTCGGCACCTATGTGGATCCCGGTGACTGGAATAAGCTGATTAGCGACCCGGAAGTACTGTTGTTGGATACCCGAAATGACTACGAGGTTGAAATTGGCACGTTTGAAAATGCAGTAAACCCTGATACCGAAACTTTCCGTGAATTCCCTGATTACGTTAGCAAAGAACTGGATCCTAAAAAACAGAAAAAAGTAGCCATGTTTTGTACTGGTGGAATTCGCTGTGAGAAGTCTACAGCCTATTTAAAACAGCAGGGTTTTGAGGAGGTTTTCCATTTGAAGGGGGGGATTCTGAATTACCTGGAGCAGGTGCCTGAAGAAGAATCCATGTGGCAGGGTGAGTGCTTTGTTTTTGATAATAGAGTTACAGTTAACCATAAACTCGAAAAAGGCCATTACGACCAATGTCATGCCTGCCGCAAGCCCATAACAGAGAAAGATAAACAGCACGCTAATTATCAAAAAGGAGTGAGTTGTCATCGCTGCTATGGTAAGCTTAGTGAAGAGCAAATGAAGCGTTATGAAGCCAGAGAGCGGCAAGTAAGCCTGGCTATGCAGCGAGGGGAAGTGCACATTGGTTCATCAATGGAAGAACAATTTTTAAATCGCAAAAAAGAAAAACTGGCACTTAAAAACAAGCAGAGAAGTGAAAGCTTAAAATGACAAGAGGTTGATTATGTTTCATTAGGATGTGATGACGGGATACAACAATAAGAAAGGCCGACATTTGTCGGCCTTTTTTGATCACAGATGTTATATCTAGCGATATTATTCGTGGTGTTTGTTAATCCAGCTTTTAATTTTGGGCGCAACACCTTTGCGGTATTTACTACCATTAAAGATTCCGTAATGACCTACGCTTTTTTGAACATAATGTTTTTTCAATTTTCTAGGGAGCTTATCGCAAAGGTGAAGGGCTGCTTCTGTTTGGCCCAGGCTAATCATGTCATCTTGCTCACCTTCTAGAGTAAAAATGGCGACATCTGTAATATCACTGCAACTCACAGTCTTTCCTTGGTATTGCATGATGCCCTTGGGCAAATGCTGATCCAGGAATATGCGATCCATGGTTTCCATATAAAAATCGGCATCCATATCAAGCACTGCCATATATTCATCATAGAAATCACGGTGCTTATCGGCATCGTCAGCGTTACCCTGAACAATGTCCTTGAAGAACTGGATATGCTTTTCCATATGGGATTTCATGTTCATGGACATGAAGCCGCCTAACTGCAAGTTGCCTGGATAGACTGACCTTCCAGCACCTTTATATCGCCTAGGAACTTTGTGAATAGCTACTCGTTCAAGAGGTTTAGCTGAAAGTTTGTAGATTTGTTTGGTAAATGTGTTTGGATTAACTCTAATATCAATAGGTCCTGCCATCATTGTTAAGGTCTTTGGACGGCAAACATCTTGTTCCTTTGACATATGACAAACAGCGGTTATGGCAGGAACGGCAGCTTGGCAAATAGCAAAAACGTGGTTGTTTGGGCCCATGTGATTCATGAAATCTACTAAATAGCTGACGTATTCTTCATAGCCAAATTTACCTTCTGATAAAGGGACGTCACGGGCATCCAGCCAGTCCGTGACATAGACTTCGTAGTCAGGTAAAAATTCTCTAAAAGTTTCCCGTGCCAGGGTTGCATGGTGGCCTGACAATGCGGCTACACAGAGTAATTTGGGTGCATCTTCAGGAAGTTCTTCGCGGCGAAAACGTAATAAATTACAAAAAGGTTTTTCTACAACCACTGTTTCACTTACAGGATATTCTTCATCGTCAATAATAACGGGCTCGTATTCAAACCCCTGTTTTGGATAGTGTTTAAGTAGCCGGGTTGTAGACTCAAGAATCGCTTTACGCAATCTGCCATAACGCGTTTTTGCTAATGGATATTTATCATCTGTGACAAGATCGTGTATGAGATCCAATGAGGCAGTTAATGGGGTAAGTGCTTGGCGGTATAGATCAAATAACTGATATTGCATATTTAGCCTACTCTAGTGCTTGGGGTCTAGGACGAGGGTCCTGACATCTAATACATAGGCATCAATTTAGTCATAGCAGATTAGAATAGGCAACCTAAAAAATTTATGCCCAAATTTGAGATGTCGTTTTATCTATTGTGGTTGATAGAGTTCGCTGATCCTAAAGATTACAATGCCTCATTAGTAAATTTAGGATAAGGGTTAGTATCTGTGGCAATAACGGCATTAGACGAAATAAAAGACTTTTTGCCCTGCGAAACACCAGATGAGTGGATAGCAGCAGCATTAAAGCATCCAGATATTTTGCTAATAGATCACGCTAATTGTGAAAAAAAAGCGGCCAGTACGGCTCTTAATTTGATTTATCGTTATGTGGACAACTTTGAGTTGCTGAACAAAATGTCTCGTTTAGCCCGTGAAGAAATGCGCCATTTCGAGCAGGTGATTGCGATTATGGAAGCCAGGGGGGTTGCGTATCGTAATATCAGTGCTTCCCGCTATGCTGCTGGGTTGAGGAAAATGGTTCGTACCCACGAGCCGGCTAAATTAGTGGATACTCTGATTGTAGGTGCATTTATTGAAGCGAGGTCCTGTGAGCGATTTGCAAAACTGGCACCTTATCTCGATGATGAATTAAAGCAGTTTTACCTGTCGTTATTAAAATCCGAAGGGCGTCATTATCGCGATTATCTTTCACTGGCAAAAAAAGCTGCTGGCGACAAATCCATTGAGAGCCGCATTCAATTGATCCGAGAGTGTGAACATGAATTAATCGAGCAGTCTGATAGTGAATTTCACTTTCATTCCGGACCTTTGGTTCTGGGACAACAGGAGCTTGTAGGCCATGAAACAAAACAAGCGGCTAATGGATAGGTGGGCGTTACTTCAGAAGAGAATTCTTCAGAAAAGAGTCTTTCTGGTGAGAGTATTTCTCCATGTGTGAATTATTGGGCATGAGCGCCAATGTCCCTACGGATATTTGCTTCAGCTTTACCGGTTTAATACAGCGTGGGGGTAAAACTGGCCCCCATGCCGATGGTTGGGGTATCACCTTTTACGAAGGCAAAGGTTGTCGTTCATTCAAAGATCCATCACCCTCCTATGACTCAAAAATTGCGGCTCTCGTGGTTGATTACCCGATCAAGAGCTGCTCCGTCGTCAGTCATATTCGTCAAGCTAATAGCGGCGCAGTTAGTCTCGAGAATACCCACCCTTTTACCCGGGAACTATGGGGGCGAAATTGGACCTTTGCCCATAATGGCCAGCTTGAGAACCATGGCAACCTTGAGACCGGTTTTTACACACCCATTGGTGAGACCGATAGTGAGCATGCTTTTTGTTGGCTGCTTCAGCAACTAAAAACCCGTTACGCCTCTGCACCAGAAAATAGAGTGGAAGTGTTTGGTTACATTGCTGAACTGGCTGATCAGCTAAACAAATTGGGTGTGTTCAATATGTTGCTCACGGATGGTGAGTATTTGATGGCCTATTGCAGTAATAACCTTCACTGGATTACCCGGCGTGCACCCTTTGGTGAAGCGAGCTTAAAAGACGAAGACGTAATCATTGATTTTAAGCAGGAGACCACTCCAAACGATGTAGTCACTGTCATAGCAACTCAGCCACTAACATCAAATGAAACCTGGCAGCAAATTCAGCCAGGTGAATACTGTTTATTTCACTATGGTGAGAAGCTAAAATAATGAACAGTAGGCGGATTGTCGTTGTTGGATAGTTATTAAGTAGTTATTAAGTAGCTGTTAAGTAGTTATATATAACCTGCTGAGATTCTATCCTCTTGTGGATTTCAACACTAAGGACGTTTATCCTTCTGCACTCAGACTTATACCATCTCCTAGGCTAGAAGCACTTAATGTCAAAACTTTCCATAGCAAAAACAGAGCCCTTTAACAGCGATAAATTTTTAAACAGCGAATTTTTCGGTAAGAAAATTACCTCACCGTTCACCATTCCCTCCGGAATCGTAACAACCGCTGCTTCAATTATTCAGCATATTTTTGACACCATACCCGAAGTAGGAGTGTTAACAACAAAGAGTGTCGGCTTAGAGCCAAGGCCTGGTTATCGCGAACCGGTCATTAGCCAATATGCTCCAGGTTGCTTTGTAAATGCTGTAGGCCTAACAAACCCTGGCGCTAAACAGCTGGCCGAATCACTGGCCACGTTGAATGTACCTGAAGACCGTTTTTTACTGACCTCTATCTTCGGCGGCAGCGTAGAAGAGTTTGTCGAAGTGGCCAAAATAGTCGCGCCTGTTTCCGATGGCCTCGAATTGAATTTGTCCTGCCCACATGCCAAGGGCTATGGCATGGCCATGGGGCAGGATCCTGAATTGGTGAAAGAAATTACTGCCGCGGTAAAAGCGGCGGTGGATATCCCCGTAATTCCTAAGTTAACTCCTAACACCGACAATATTGCTGAAATTGCAAAAGCCGCTGTCGAAGGCGGTGCGGATGGATTATGCGCCATTAATACCGTAGGCCCAGGTTACACCTCATCCCATGGGCATCCAGTATTGAGCAATGGTGCCGGTGGAATGTCGGGTAAAGGTGTATTGCCCATAGGTTTGAAGTGTGTGCGTGAAATTGCCGAAGCATTAGATTGCCCGATTATTGGTTGTGGTGGTGTCAGCAGTGCCGATGATATTCGAGCATTTGTGAACGCCGGGGCTGATGTGGTGGGTGTTGGTTCAGCATTAATTGGCCTAACCACCGACGATATGCGTGATTACTTCCAGACCTTGCAGCGGGATATCGAAAACGAAAAAAATCAAGCAGAAAGCCATATTCGTTACGATGTAGATATGCAGTTCCGCCCGGTTACATTGGTGTCTAATGAGCGGGTCACCGATGATATTTGTATTCTCACTTTTGATCGTAAGGTTAATGTGCAGGCAGGGGAGTTTATTTTCCTCTGGATTCCAGGGTTGGGTGAAAAACCATTCTCTGCACTTACCGATGACCCTTTCTCCCTGGTTGTGATTGATGTTGGTCTCTTTACCCATGAACTGATGGCCCTTGAACCGGGTATTGAAGCCTATGTCAGAGGGCCTCATGGTATCCCCGTGAATCCTCATGATGGGGCAAAGATTATGACCGTCAGCGGTGGTACTGGTTTAGCTGCGGTTTATCAAATTGCTCGTGATTTCGACAATGCTGAGATTTTCACCGGTGCCCGTAGTGGTGAGCGTTTATATTTCCTTGAAGAGTGCAAAAAAATAGCTGACGTGTATGTGGCTACAGATGACGGCACTGAAGGTTTTCATGGCTTTGTTACTGAACTGCTAAGAGAGCGTTTGAAAGAAATGCCTCAGGATGAATTGGATAACCTTGTGTTCTACAACTGTGGCCCAGAGCCTATGGTTCATGCTGCTATTAAGGTACAGCGGGAATTCTGCCGAGATGATCAAATTTTTAGTGCCATTGATTACCTGACCAAATGTGGAATCGGGCTTTGTGGTGCCTGTGCTTCACCAGATGGCCGTAGACTTTGTGTGGATGGGCCATTTTTACAGGCTTCACCCGGTATATAAACAGGGCTTAACAGCCTAGTTACTCTTTAATTAGTGATCTTTAAAAAGCGACTTTTGGGTCGCTTTTTTTATGGAAAATTTCTACGGTTTAAATGTATTTTTATTCCAGTATCAATCTGTAACAGTTGTTTTAGATCTATATCAACGGGTGATATTTAACTCTAGGTCTATGCTTAAGAAATAGATTGATTTCCTAGGCATCATACAAAACTATATTCAGGGCAAATAGTTATGAAAAAAAGGATTGTCTTTGCTGCTATTGGGCTGTTCTTTGTTAGGTTGTTTTATCTGCTGTCTCGGCCAGAACCGGTAGTTGTTTCCATTGTTTCGGTAGAGTTAGGTACCGTAGAACAGACTGTGGCCAACACGAGGGCTGGAACCGTCAAAGCCTGCCAGCGTTCCCGCTTGTCGTTGCCTATCGGGGGGCAAATTGCCCAGCTTTTTGTTAAAGAGGGTGATCATGTAGAGGCCGGACAATTGTTGATATCCCTTTGGAATGAGGACAGAGCGGCACAGGTGGCAGTCTCTCAGGCCTCTGATTTTGTCGCGCCATATTGCGTATAGCCAACTTTTTTGTAGCTGTTGCTGTGAACAATTTTGCTGAATTAACTTTCAATGGGGAAGGAGCTTAGCTCAGGTTTGCTCTTTTCACTAAGACTGATATACCAGCCATGATGATGCCAATCACCCAACACTAGCCGTTCGCCATTTTTGTGTTGATGGCGATTGGGTCGATGAGTATGGCCATGAATCATGGCGTTGACTTGATATTGTTCCATCAGCCGTTCAACTTCGGATGGGGTGACATCCATAATATTTTCAGATTTATTGGCATTAACGGCTCGGCTTTTAGCCCTTCCATTGTCTGCAATTTTTTGGCGTGTGCTCAGGGGTAAACGGTTAAGGCACCAGAGGAAGAAGGGTCGCCGTGTTTTACGGCGAAACCGTTGGTATTGTTCATCTTCTATACAGAGTGTATCGCCGTGCAGCAGTAAAACTTTATGGCCTTCGAGCTGTGCTACATAGTGGTCTGGTAAGAGTGTACAGCCAGTTTCACGGGCAAAGCGTTTGCCGATCATAAAGTCACGGTTACCTTGCATGACGTAAAGGAGGGTGCCGCTATAAGTGAGTGCTTTTAGTGCAGCGATAACTTCTCGTGATAAGGGCGCAGGGTCATCATCTCCAACCCAGACTTCGAATAAGTCACCGAGGATATAGAGTTCGTTGGCTTCGGCAGCTTGATTCGTAAGAAAATCTAAAAATGCCTGGGTAACGGCAGGGCGTTCGGGGGAGAGGTGAAGATCGGATATCAGTAGCGTAGACATGAGAAAAACTAATTTGCTTGCTCTGGCGGCGTTAAAAATTGACTCAAAAGACCCAAAACATTCGCTGCACTCATGGGGCCGGCTCTGCTCATTTATAGGTATAAACTCCGCTTTCTCTTCAATTTTTGCCTAGCCAGCTCTGCGACATAAACGTTTT
>JALQUJ010000083.1 GCA_023263825.1 Porticoccus sp. | reverse complement strand
GTAGGATAGAAACCTGGCTTTCTAGAAAGTGTGATTATGGTGTAGATTTGTTGGGGGATTGCTTTCAACTAAATCAAAGTAGAATTGCTATTAGTTCTGGAGGTCTTTTTGGTCTTGGTCCTGGCACATCTAGAGCTAGGTGGGGATCTTTACCAAACTCATACTCTGATTTCATATCATCAATAATTGGCGAAGAGTATGGATTTTTTGGTTTATTTTTATTAGTCCTAGCGTTTTTTATATTAATTTCAACGACTTTCCTTATAGCTATTAGAGAAAAAAATGAAATAAAAAAACTAATTTGCTTGCTCTGGCGGCGTTAAAAATTGACTCAAAAGACCCAAAACATTCGCTGCACTCATGGGGACGGCTCTGCTCATTTATAGGTATAAACTCCGCTTTCTCTTCAATTTTTGCCTAGCCAGCTCTGCGACATAAACGTTTTTCTGTAAACTTTAGAAACTGGTGGGGTAAGCATTCTTCATACGCTGATACCCCACTGTTCCATAAACGGTCAATTGCTATTGCTTGTCAGAATAAGCCGTCAGCTTACTTATCAGAATAAGCATCGCTGATGGTAACATTTTCAATTTCTACAGCTTCTTTAGGAACATCCTGATGGAAACCGTTGTTGCCGGTTGCAACGCCTTTGATTTTATTGACTACGTCCATGCCATCAACAACTTTACCGAATACCGCATAGCCCCAGCCTTGTGAGTTTTTGCCAGTGTGATTCAGGAAGCCGTTATTAGCGACGTTGATGAAGAATTGAGAGCTGGCTGAGTGTGGTTCGTTGGTGCGAGCCATGGCTAAAGTGCCTTCATCATTGCTGAGACCGTTATCGGCTTCATTTTCAATAGACTTACGGCCACCTTTTTCTGCCATTTCAGGGGTGAACCCACCACCTTGAATCATAAAGCCGTCAATCACGCGGTGAAAAATAGTGTTGTTGTAGAAGTCGTCGCGGCAGTATTGAAGGAAGTTGGCCGCAGAGATTGGCGCCTTGTCAAAGTCTAGTTCAATGTTGATGTCGCCAAAGTTTGTATGCAGGGTAATCATTTCAGTGTAATCCTGTAACTATCAGATAATGGAAAAGACGCCTATGGTACGTTTTTCGAGAGCTAATTTGAACTGTTCTAAATTTCAGTTCTATAGATTATTAATTAGGTGCTTCTATAAATTAGAATTTTTTCGTGAGTGCAAGGATGTTGCGCACGGAAAACCGCAATGTATAAGTGATACATGAGGATTTGAGTACGGAGCAGACACCGCAATCGCGAAAAAAGGCAATTTATAGGAGTGCTTAGGGGTTGTGGGTATCTTCTGGTCTTAGATGTGGCGTAATAGCTGGAGGGGCAACTCGTGCCTGCCAACCCTGAATTATGCCGCAGGTGATGATCAGGCCAATTCCAAGCCATAGCCATAGATCTGGAAAGAAGTGCCAGAATAAAATATCTGCGACCAGAGCCATCAGAATATAGCTGTATTCAAAGGGGGCAATAATGACGGGTTTTCCAATCCGAAAAGCAGCGATCAGCAACATAAAGCCTACAGATGCAGCCGCACCGGACACTAGGGTGATCTCTAGTTGTTCCACACTTGGGGTGATCCATTGATCTTGTTGCCAGAAAGCACTCAGCACCAGCAACGGGAGAAATTGGTAAAAATTTAGTGCCCAATCTGACTCAGTTTTGGATAAGTGTTTAGCCCACAAGATCATAGTGGCATAGGAGAACGGCAGGCTGAGCAGGGCCAGGTAATACCAACTGATTTCGCTAAGATCGGGTTTGAGTACCATGCAAACACCGATAAATCCTATCAGCGTTGCGACCCATTGGATTCGGGTGGCGTGTTCTTTCAAGATAATTGGTGATATGGCCGAGATAATGATGGGCGCTCCCGCAAGAGCAGTTGCCACCGCACTGAGGGAGAAGAATTTTACTGCCAAGTAGTATCCCAGGCTGACAAAAGTGAAAAACAGACTTCGCATTCCATGGTGTAAAGGCTTGGTAACCTTTAACAGCGATAGTCGCCCGGTGGCAGCCATAAAAATTAACAATACTGATAGGGAAGCAATGGTGCGCAGGAATATTAGTTGCCCCATGGGAATAGTTTGTAGCAAAAGCTTTAGTAGCGAGTCCCCCACTAGAAAAGAGAACAAGCACATCTGTAAATAGAGAATGGCGCGCACATTCGGTTGGTTTAGGTATTGGGTCATAAGCTTGATTAACTACTTTAGGTGAATAGTTCGGGTGAATTGTTCAGATGAATGGTTTATACCCAACAGCCTGAAGGCTATAATTCCGTTCCTTTTGTATTCCTATAGCTTTTGATGGAATTCCTTTAGTTTATAATGGAGAAGCGCCCCAGCGGGGCCGGCAGTATGGCAGACGATAGCAAACCGCTCAATTTTATTCAGCAGGCAATAAATAGTGACCTCGAGTCTGGGGTTGTTGACAAGGTTGTCACCCGTTTTCCTCCAGAGCCCAATGGTTATTTGCACATTGGTCATGCGAAATCCATCTGCCTGAATTTTGGATTAGCACAGCAATATGGTGGCGACTGTCACCTGCGCTTTGATGATACGAATCCTGAGAAGGAAGAGGACGAATATGTTCAGGCAATTATCGAAGATGTCCAGTGGCTGGGTTTCCAGTGGAGTGGAGATATTCGCTATGCCTCGGATTATTTTGGCCAGCTCTATGAGTGGGCTCAGTATTTAATCCGAGAAGGAAAAGCCTACGTTTGTGAACTCAATGCGGAGCAAATGCGCGAGTATCGTGGCACGTTGACTGAACCAGGTAAAAACAGTCCTTTCCGTGATCGTCCTGTTGAAGAAAGCTTGATGCTGCTTGAATCAATGAAGAATGGGGATGTTGATGAGTGGCTTATGACCTTGCGTGCCAAAATTGATATGGCCTCACCTAATGTCAGCCTCCGTGACCCGGTGATGTATCGGGTTAAAAAAGTACCTCACCATCGCACTGGCGATGCCTGGAATATTTATCCAGCCTATGATTTTGCCCATGGCCAGGAAGATGCGATTGAAGGTGTGAGCCATTCGGTTTGTACCTTGGAGTTTGCTTCAAATCGCCCATTGTATGACTGGTTTATTGAAAACCTGCCTGTACCGGCTACACCCCATCAATACGAATTTGGTCGACTGAACCTCAATTACAGTGTGACCAGCAAGCGCAAGCTGAAGCAGTTGGTGGATGAAGGTCATGTGGATGGTTGGAATGATCCGCGTATGCCAACCATTTCGGGATTACGTCGTCGCGGTGTGCCTGCGGTGGCAATTCGTAACTTCTGCGACAGCCTGGCGGTGGCAAAAACTGATGGCATGGTGGATATGTCTCAGCTTGAGCACTTTATTCGTGATGAGCTGAACAATAATGCGCCCCGTGCTATGACCGTTATGCGGCCGTTAAAAGTGGTGATTGCTAATTTGCCTGAGGATCATTTGGAGCAGATAACTGCATCTGTACACCCCAACCAGGATATGGGTATTCGCAGCTTGCCATTTACCCGTGAAATTTATATTGATCAGGATGATTTTAAGGAAGAATACAGCAAAAAGTTTAAGAAAAAGCTGTCACCTGGGAAGCGTATTCGGTTGCGCAATGGTTATGTGATTGAAGCCGTGGATTACGAGAAAAATGATGCTGATGAGGTGGTGCTGGTTAATGCTATCTTAATTGAAGATACTCTGGGTAAAGATCCTGCTGATGAGGTCAAGCCCAAGGGCGTAATTCACTGGGTTTCGGCTCAATATTGCGTGGATTGCGATGTTTATTTATATGATCGTTTATTCAGTGATCCACTGCCAGATGCTGGAGATAAAAATTTCCTCGACGCCATTAACCCGGACTCGTTACACATCTTAACGGGTTGTAAAGCCGAGGCTAGTTTGGCTGATGCGGAAGTCGGACAGCCCTATCAATTTGAGCGAGAAGGGTACTTTTGCCTAAATAGTTGTAAGGATAGCCAGAATAGTCGCCCTGAAAAGCTGGTGTTTAACCAGACTATCGCATTGAGGTCTGTCTGGAGTTAAACCCGGAGTTAAATCTGGAGTTAAAAGAGCCTCGTAAGTTAAGGCGGGGCATAAACTGCTCTCAAAGTGAAAAAGCTAACCAAATAATCGATACAAACATGACATTACATTTATACAACACACTGACCCGTAAAAAAGAATTTTTTAAGCCCTCAACTCCAGGCAAAATCAATATGTACGTGTGTGGAATTACCGTTTATGACCTCTGCCATATTGGTCATGCCAGAGTGTTGGTGGCGTTTGATGTGATTACGCGTTTTCTGCGCTCACAGGGTTGGGATGTCAACTACGTTCGTAATATCACAGACATTGACGACAAAATTCTTAATCGTGCTGATGAGAATGGTGAGCTGTTTTCAGACTTAACCGATCGCATGATCGATGCCATGCACGAAGATGAAAAGGCTTTGGATATTTTACCCCCGGATATTGAGCCACGTGCCACAGCACACATGGACGATATTCTGGATATGGTGGAAATTCTGGTGGATAACCATTATGCCTATGCTACTGATAATGGTGATGTTTATTATCGGGTTAGCCGCTTTCCCGAATACGGTAAATTAAGTAACCGTAACCCTGAAGATTTGTTGGCAGGTGCTCGGGTGGAGGTCGGTGACATTAAAGAAGATCCACGTGATTTTGCTTTATGGAAGGGTGCCAAGCCCGGTGAGGTTAGCTGGGAATCTCCTTGGGGAGCAGGTCGTCCCGGTTGGCATATTGAATGTTCCGCCATGTCTACCTGTTGTTTAGGTAACACCTTTGATATTCACGGTGGTGGTCCAGATTTGCCATTCCCGCACCATGAAAATGAAATAGCCCAGAGTGAAGCGGCAACGGGTAAAAAGTATGTGAACTACTGGATGCATGCCGGTGCTGTGCGGGTAGATAATGAAAAAATGTCCAAGTCCTTGGGCAACTTTTTTACTATTCGCGATGTTCTGCAAAAATATCACCCTGAAATTGTGCGTTACTTTCTGTTGTCCAGTCACTACCGCAGCCCAATCAGTTATTCAGAAGATAACCTGTTGGAAGCTAAAAATGGGCTAGAACGTTTTTATACAGCATTGCGCCCCTTTGCTGATGTGAAGGCTGTTACGCTGGATGAGTTAAAAGGCAGTGAATATCACCAGCGTTTTGTGGATGCGATGAACGACGACTTCAATACCCGTGAAGCTCTGGCAGCCATGTATGACCTGGTGCGCGATATTAATACCATTGCCAAAACAGACGATGACAAGGCTCGGGCACTTGTGGCTGAATTAAAAGCACTGGGTGCAGTGTTTGGTATTTTGGGTGCCGATGCCGAAGCCTTTTTACAAGGTGGTGGTCTGACAGAAAGCACTGATGGCCTCACTGCCGAAGTTATCGAAGGTTTGATAGAAGAGCGTGCTACAGCTAAGAAGAATAGTGATTTTGACCGAGCTGATGGTATTCGCAAGGAGTTGTTAGCTCGGGGTGTGGTGTTGGAGGATTCCCGGGAAGGAACGACTTGGCGTCGCGAATAATCAGACTATTGAAAACTAACTTGCATGCTCTGGCGGTGTTAAAAATTGGCTCAAAATGCTCATTTATTACATATAAACTCCGCTTTTTCGCCAATTTTGCCTACCCAGACCGGCGCCGTAAACGTTTTCAATAGCCAGATGCTTAATCTTAGAGGGTGAGGAATGTTAATGAACTACGTTGAACCTCTTTTTCGTCCCCCCAGCGAAGCCCGGTCACTGATTCTTCAAGTGACCAATGGTTGTTCTTGGAATAACTGTACATTTTGCGAAATGTACACCGCTCCACAAAAGAAATTCAGTGTAAAAACGGCAGACGAAATAACCCAAGAATTGCAACAAATCGCTACTTCAATTATTCCTGTGCGCCGGGTATTTTTGGCAGATGGCGATGCCATGACCCTGTCGTTCCGGCGAGTCAAAGAAATTCTGTTGTTGATTCGACAATATTTGCCCGATGTTCAACGGGTATCGTCTTATTGTTTACCCCACAATTTAAAAAATAAAACTATCGAACAGCTAATCGAGCTGGAGCAGTTAGGCTTAAAGCTTATGTATGTGGGTTGTGAGTCAGGGGATGATTTGGTGCTGGAAAAAGTCGCTAAAGGGGAGAATTATCAATCTTCTCTTGAGGCGTTAACTAAAATCAAACAGTCCGGCATGAAAAGCTCGGTGATGATTCTGAATGGATTAGGTGGTAGACAATATTCAGAGCAGCATGCACTGAATTCCGCACGGTTAATGAATGAAACTCAACCCGAATTCCTTTCCACTCTGGTGGTCAGTTTTCCTGCTGGCATGGAACGTTTTCAGCAGGGTTTCGGAGGTGATTTCGAACCCCTGCAACAGATGGATTTATTTAAGGAAATGGAAATCTTGTTGGACACCTTAATTCTTGAAAAAACCGTCTTCCGCAGTGACCACGCATCCAATTATCTGGTGTTAAAAGGCACGTTATCCCGGGATAAAGACCGACTATTAACTCAAGTGCGAACGGCCATTCATAATCCCGATCAGATTCATTTGCGCCAGGAATGGCAGCGGGGGCTTTAGTCTGAGCTTTTCTTTCTGAGAAAGTGCTCAAATTCCTTATCCTCGTATAGCGCGAAATCGGGGAGTATCCAGTCGGTTTCTGGGATCTGTGTTCTAGAGATGTTCGTTGCGGCCTTTTTCAGCTTCATACCATGATTCGTATTCTATGACGGGGTTTGGGCAGGAAAAGCTCTCAGTCCAACATACTATGTTTCGCAGTTCCATAAATTTGATTTATAGTCGACATCGCCCTTCTTTCGCTCCAATTTGCCACTTTTCCTGTCTTTAGTACTGCTGCGAAGTCCGAAATTAGGTAAAATGCGCGCGTTTTTCCCTGTGAACCGGCACGATAGACACCGACACGATATAGAGAGGTTTTGTGAGTAAAATGAGTTTATATACTGACTATTTAAAAGAAATTGAGCTTCGAGAGAAAGAGCTCGGCTTACACCCCAAACCCATCGATAGCGCCGATCTTCTGGCCGAAATCATTGAGCAAATTAAAGATACTGCTCATGAGCATCGTGCAGATTCGCTACAGTTTTTTATCTATAACACCTTGCCGGGCACCACAAGTGCGGCTGGTGTGAAGGCTAAATTCCTCAAGCAAATTATCCTTGGCGAAGAATCCATTGAAGAAATTACGCCTGAGTTTGCCTATGAACTGTTGTCACACATGAAGGGTGGTCCTTCTGTTGAAGTGCTGCTAGACCTGGCTCTTGGTGATAACCAGGAAGTTTCAAAGCCTGCAGCAGACATCTTAAAGACTCAGGTTTTCCTTTACGAAGCGGACACCGATCGTCTGGAAGCAGCCTACAAGGCTGGCAATGAGCTGGCTAAAGACATTCTTGAAAGCTATGCCAAAGCTGAGTTCTTCACTCAACTGCCTGACATTGACGAAGAAATCAAAGTTATTACTTATATTGCGGGCGTCGGTGATATCTCCACTGACTTGCTTTCTCCAGGTAACCAGGCGCACTCTCGCTCTGACCGTGAGTTACACGGCCAGTGCATGATCACACCTGAAGCACAGCAAGAAATTCGCGACATGCAGGCACAGCACCCCGATAAGAAAGTGATGCTGATCGCTGAGAAAGGCACCATGGGTGTTGGTTCTTCCCGTATGTCTGGTGTGAACAACGTGGCTTTGTGGGCTGGTAAGCAAGCAAGCCCCTACATTCCATTTGTAAACATCGCACCAGTTGTTGCTGGTACTAACGGTATCGCTCCCATCTTCTTAACTACTGTGGGTGTAACTGGTGGTATCGGTCTTGATCTTAAAAACTGGGTTAAGAAAGTCGATGCTGACGGTAATACCGTGGTTGACGACAATGGCGATGCTGTCCTTGAAGAAGCTTACTCCGTTGCCACTGGTACCGTGTTGACCATCAACACCAAAGAGAAGAAGCTTTACAACGACGGTCAAGAGTTGGCTGATGTATCTGACGCTTTCACACCACAAAAAGTGGAGTTCATGAAAGCCGGCGGTTCTTACGCAGTTGTCTTTGGTAAGAAGCTTCAAACGTTCGCTGCTGAAACACTGGGTGTTGAAGCTCCTCAGGTTTACGCGCCATCTAAAGAGATTCCTGCAAAAGGCCAAGGGCTTACCGCTGTTGAAAAAATCTTTAACCGCAATGCGGTTGGTACATCTACTCAAGAAAACCTGCTCACCGGTTCTAATGTTCGCGTTAAGGTGAACATTGTTGGTTCACAGGACACCACTGGCCTGATGACCTCTCAAGAGCTTGAGTCAATGGCTGCTACCGTTATCTCTCCAAGCGTTGATGGTGCTTATCAGTCTGGCTGTCACACTGCTTCCGTGTGGGATAAGAAGGCACAGGCCAATATTCCACGCCTGATGAAATTCATGAATGACTTCGGTCTGATTACAGCGCGTGATCCTAAAGGTGTCTATCACCCAATGACCGACGTTATCCACAAGGTACTGAACGACATTACCGTAGACGACCGCGCCATTATCATCGGTGGTGACTCGCACACGCGTATGTCTAAAGGCGTTGCCTTCGGTGCGGACTCCGGTACCGTTGGATTGGCGCTGGCCACTGGTGAAGCGACGATGGTGATTCCTGAGTCGGTTAAAGTTACCTTTAAGGGCCACATGAAGAGCCACATGGACTTCCGTGACATCGTGCATGCAACTCAAATGCAGATGTTGGACAAGTTTGGCGGGGACAATGTTTTCCAAGGCCGTGTTATTGAGGTTCATATTGGTACTTTGTTGGCTGACCAGGCATTCACCTTCACTGACTGGACTGCAGAAATGAAAGCGAAGGCTTCTATCTGTATTTCTGATAACGACACGTTGATCGGCTCATTGGAGCTGGCTAAGAGCCGTATCCAGATCATGATCGACAAAGGCATGGATAACAAAGCGCAAACGCTTGCTGGCTTGATCAAGCTGGCTGATAAGCGCATCACAGAAGTCAAATCTGGCGAAGTACCTGCTCTGGCACCTGACAACAACGCTAAGTATTTTGCAGAAGTTGTTGTTGATCTGGACTCAATCGATGAGCCAATGATCGCTGACCCAGATGTGAATAACGATGATATTTCTAAGCGTTATACCCACGATATGATCCGCCCAGTGTCTTACTACAAAGACAAGCCAGTGGACCTCGGATTCGTTGGTTCTTGTATGGTTCACAAAGGCGATATGCAAATCATCGCTCAGATGTTGCGGAATATTGAAAAGCAACAGGGTTCTGTAGAATTTAAAGCGCCTCTAGTAGTAGCTCCGCCCACTTACAACATTGTTGATGAGTTAAAAGCCGAAGGCGACTGGGATATTCTTGAGAAATATTCTGGCTTTGTTTTTGACGATGACAATCCGAAAGCCGAAGCGCGTACTAAGTACGATAATATTCTCTATCTAGAACGCCCAGGCTGTAACCTGTGTATGGGCAATCAGGAAAAAGCAGAGCCTGGCGATACCGTTATCGCTACCTCAACACGCCTGTTCCAAGGTCGTGTAGTAGGGGACTCTGAAGATAAGAAAGGTGAGTCCCTGTTAGGTTCAACGCCTCTTGTTGTACTTTCGACAGTTCTTGGTCGTTTCCCAACGGTTGAAGAGTATAAGAATGCTGTTGAAGGCATTAACCTGACTGACTTCGAACCACCTGCAGCTGAGCTAAGTACAGAGCCTTCTGCTGAGCCTGTAAGGATTGTTGGCTGATCCCTAGATTGATCCAATTGATTGGATTTGATCGAGAGCCCTCCCTATGAAAAATAGGGGGGGGTTTTTAATGGAGTGTGCTACTGAATGTGGTTCCACTCAAGCAGTCTTTGATCTCACTGAGGCCATTTCCTCATGGTTTCTATCTATTCACCAATGGGGTAGTTAACAGGGGTCATCTATCTTTAGAGCCTTTGTTTTGGCAGGGGGGTTGTAGAGGGTGTTCTGACTGTTTTAAGTTCTTGGGTTGTAGTATTCAGTAGTTTGAGTGTTTTCGTTTAGAAACTACAGTATCTCTTTCAAAAGAAGATCTTTTGTACTAATTCTTTGATCTCTTCTACATAGAGTCTTTTCTACAATTTTTACCACTTTTTGTGCTGTAGCACGGTAGCCTGTAAGCTTTCCGCCGTAGATGCCCAAGTTTAGTCTGTAGATTGTTTTGACCTTAGTAGGAATGGTCTGGGTGTTAATAGGTAAAAGCAATGAAAAAATGTGTATAGCTCAACCCCTCTAAATTAGATTAGGAGAGGTTTGTTTAAGCAGAGCAGTTTAAATTAAATAGGGTTATTAGTTAGTTAAACAGGGGTAAAGGACCATTAAGCCATTTTTTTCTCACCGGCATCTACCGATTGAAGGATTAATGTGTTGATGGTCATTGGGCCAACACCACCGGGTACAGGCGTTATGGCTGAAGCACGATCGTGGAGTGGTTCTAGTTCAATATCGCCAACACCACCTGGGTGGTAGCCTGCATCTACAACTACAGCACCATCTTTGACCCAATCGGCTTTAATGAACTCGGGTTTGCCTACAGCGCCGACAACAATATCGGCTCTGCCAATAATATCTGCGAGATTTTCAGTGCGAGAATGACAAATAGTGACGGTGGCATTGGCATTTAGCAGCATTATAGCCATGGGCTTTCCTAAAATAGGGCTGCGACCGACTACTACAGCATTTTTACCCTGTAAAGGGATATTGTAGGCTTGTAGTAAGCGCATAATGCCTTGTGGCGTGGCAGAACCGTAGGCTTTTTCGCCCATTGCCATACGACCAAAACCGAGACAGGTGACACCGTCCACGTCTTTTTCCAAGGCTATGCTGTCAAAGCAGTCACGTTCTTCAATTTGTTCAGGGACCGGGTGCTGAAGCAGAATTCCATGGCAGTTTGGGTTGTTGTTTAACTCATCAATTTTGGCCAGCAATTCTTCCGTGGTAGTTTCTTCTGGCATTTCAACAGCGATGGATTCCATACCGACACGTTTACACGCATTTTGTTTCATTCGCACGTAGGTGGCAGATGCCGGGTCACCACCAACTAAGATGGTGGCAAGAATCGGGGCGTTGCCTCCACTTTTCTCTTTTAATTGGGCAACGCGTTCACTTAATTCGGCTTCTGTCTGTTGTGCAATGGCTTTGCCATCGAGAATTTGGGCTGGCATGGTTTGTAAAGCTCCTGGTTGAGGCTCTTTATACAAAAGCGGTGACTCTTATATAAAGAATGTGGCAAAGATAGCTATACCAGCATTTTCTCATTTCATGTGGCTACTGTGAAGAGAATCTCTATGAGTAAATCATCGCTTTTTCGTTGACGAGACCGATTGTCACCAGTATCATGCGCAGCTCTCGAAATGAGGGTCTTGGATTAGATTCTCTAGAGAGATTGATTGATATTGAAAGACATCGGGGATTAGCGCAGTCTGGTAGCGCGCCTGCTTTGGGAGCAGGATGTCGGGGGTTCGAATCCCTCATCCCCGACCAACCTCATTCGAAGCACTTTGTTGAGCGCCCGTAGCTCAGCTGGATAGAGCAACGGCCTTCTAAGCCGTGGGTCGCAGGTTCGAATCCTGCCGGGCGCGCCATCCAGTAATGTGCAATCAAGCAGTGGTGGCTGTAGCTCAGTTGGTAGAGCCCCGGATTGTGATT
>JALQUJ010000082.1 GCA_023263825.1 Porticoccus sp. | reverse complement strand
AATTGTCCAATAAGCACACACTCGAATTTGAATCCAAGGCTCGTTAAAAAATAAACGCCTCTGGCAAAAATCCTTGTTGGTGATGGGGTTAATGGTTGTGCTATTTATCTATCACCAGCAGTTGGGTTGGGAGCCCTGGATGGTGGCTGCAACGGCTAATGTTTATATTGTGACTATTTCGGAGCGGTTAGCTAAGCAAACAGGAAATCCTGCATTGGCCATAACCCCAGCTTTGTGGTTTCTGAAAGGAACCCCTGCGATGTTAATAACATTGGTGCTTTGTACGGTATTTATTTGGTTGGGATATCACTACCTTTATGTCGAAGATTTGGGTTCGTAGTAGGCGGGCAATCGCAGATAAGTGAATGTAGATAGCTGAATAAAGATCTGATGATTTCATTGCCCATCCCATTGCGATGAAATCGTCCTCTTTATGAGGAGCAACTAACGCTCAATTTTTGGCTCCATGCTGGTGGGTGCTTGGCATATTCCTCGCAATCAGGGTGTTCATCAAAGGGTGATTGCAGTAGTGTTAAGAGTCGATCTATTTCACTGTAGTCTTGCTCATCTTCGGCTTTACGAATAGCAATTTCTGCCATGTAGTTACGAAAAATATATTTTGGATTTGTTTTTAGCATGCTAGCTTTACGGTCAGCTGTTTTTGTATTTTCTTTTCCTAGGCGATCACGATATTTTTTGGCCCAACTATCAAAAGCTTCCCGATTTAAAAATAGGTCCCTTAGATTGGTATAGCTAGTGTCATTTTCACTGCTGTTTTCATCAAATGCTTTATCATCAAAATAACAAAGATTCCTAAAAAATATGGAGTAGTCAACTTGGTTCTCAGCCAAGCTTTCTAATAAAGAATCAATCAGTGATTGATTGTCAGAATGTTGTTCATACAAACCCAGTTTTTGGCAATGTAGTTCGAGTAGTGTTTTTAAAAATAAGAGCTCATATTCTTCCAAAATCTGTTTGAGTGCCTCTACTGGTATCAGGCTTGTAAGCGCATTAGCTAAGGCATTGCAATTCCATAACCCAATCATTGGTTGTCGTTTAAAAGAGTAACGCCCACCAGTATCGGAATGGTTACAGATAAAATCAGGGTTATAGGCATCGAGGAAACCGAATGGGCCGTAGTCCATGGTTTCACCAATAATAGACATATTGTCAGTATTCATCACACCGTGAGCAAAACCGACAGCTTGCCACTGTGCAATCAGTTTTGCTGTACTGTGGACTGAATGCCGAAAGAGACTCAGATATTGCTCAGAATCACCCTGAATATCGGGTAAATATTGTTCGATGACATAATCAGCCAGTTTCTTTACCAAATCTGGCCTTTGCGTATGGTGAAAATATTCAAATGAACCAAATCTGACATGACTGCGGGCAAGCCGGATTAACATGGCGGCAGACTCCACAGACTCTCGATAAACAGGTTCTTTTCCCATGGTAAGACTGAGTGCTCGTGTCGAGGCAATACCAAGGCCATGTATAGCCTCACTGCATAAATACTCTCTAATACTGGAGCGTAATACCGCACGACCATCGCCAAAACGAGAATAAGGTGTACTGCCGGCTCCTTTAAGGTGTATATCCCACTTTCCCTCAGGGCCTACTACCTCACCCAGCAATAAACCACGTCCATCTCCTAACTGAGGAGAGTAACCACCAAATTGATGCCCACTGTAGACCATGGCCAAAGGATCACTACCTGTTAAGGTTTGGTTGCCGCTGGCCCATTCTAAAAACCAGTCTTGTGTAAGCTCTGAGGTCTTCAACCCTAGTAAATATACTGCTTTAGGGTTGATACTTACTAAGACAGGTTCAGGAAGCCCCATGGGTTTCAGGTGGGAAAAGAAGTCATCTCCTAGCTTGGAAAAGGTATTATTGAATGTGAGTTGAGTCAAAAGAGCCTGCTACCTATAAATTATCTATAAAGGCCTATTATATGGGAGCGATAAGTATAAAGGTGCAATAAGAATAAGGGGGCAATAAGTATTAAAGGGCAGTTAGCCAGATACTTTATTACTCATTGTGGTAATTCCTTTATGATCAGGCCTTAATCGTTCTATGGTTTATTGATCAGCTTTAAAAATAATGTTCTATAAGGTCGCCAATTAATGAAAAAAGTATTTTCTATCATTTTTTATAGTTGGTTATTAGCTGCAGCTACTACTTCGTTATATACCCTTTTTGTAGCGTTTCATCTGGTTTTGGTGGGTGTACTGTTTGTTGCAATGCCGCCATTAATCAATACCTTATGGTCTTATGATAATCAGGGGTCGGTTAACACGAAAGTTTTACTGCCAAAGGTATCTTTGCTGGTCATGATAGGGATTGCCTGGGTGTTTCTAACACTTCCAGAGCGTGGCTGGGCCTTATGGTTTGCATTGGGTGGATTAGGTGGCTTTTTACTGAATACCTATTGGGTTGAGAGTAAATAGTGCTCTTATGACAGCCCCGACTGAGATACCACTTGTTGATTTATTATCGGAGATTAGAGCATGTTCCCATTGTTCAGACCTTCCTCTGGGGCCAAGGCCAGTACTGAGTGCTAAACCCTCAGCAAAAATTTTGATTATTGGACAGGCACCAGGAACCCGAGTGAATGCCACAGGTATTCCCTGGAATGACCCCAGTGGCGACAGGCTGCGGATGTGGATGGGATAAAGAGCAATTTTATAATCCGTCGAAAATCGCCATTATGCCCATGGGGTTTTGTTATCCTGGTAAGGGTAAATCTGGATGCAGGCAATTTGGATAAAAACTGGTTAATACGCAAAGTATTGAAAGATGGAGATCATGGTATTCATCTTGAGCAATATCCAGTTAGAAGTGCATTGGCTGGCACAGAAACACTGGATGACCTTTAATGTTTAATTTAGAAAATATAATGGTTAATAAATAATTGCTGTTACAAACCAGGTGTTTTTACCCGCTTTAGTTGTAATATTTATTTCATCATCAACAGATTTACCAATTAGCTGTTTTGCCATAGGAGAATCAATGCTGATTTTGTGTTGTTTGGGGTCTATCTCATCGGCACCAACAATATGAAAAGAATGCTCTTCTCCTTGATCTCCTTCCAAAGTGACTTTTTTGAGAGTTACTTGGGCACCAAAGAAAATTTTGCTTTTATCATTTGGTGCTCGGTCAACAATAGTGACTTCATCCAGACGTTTGCTTAAATAACGGACGCGGCGGTCAATTTCCCTCAGACGTTTTTTCCCATAAATATAATCACCATTTTCTGAGCGATCTCCATTTTTTGCCGCCTCATGAACAGTTGCTGTGACTGCCGGGCGTTCTACTTTCCACAGTTGTTTTAATTCTCGCTCCAGGGCCTGTGCACCCTCAGGAGTAATATAGGGCGCACTTTTGGGTGATGGCGGTCGGTATCTCCCCATCTGATTATTTCACCCCTGAGCCCTGATCAAGATTATCTATTGGTATTTTTGGTAATGCTTCACTGGGCTCAAAACCAAAAATTTTTCCGTAAAAATAAAGTTCAGCTTCTAGTGCTCGTTTTATGGTGTCGGCTTTGCGAAAACCGTGCCCTTCACCTTCAAATGGCAGATAGGCAACGGGTAATTGTTTGTTTCGGAGGGCCTCGGTCATGGCAATGGCTTGCTCTGGTGGTACGACTTTATCATCTAGCCCTTGAAAGAAAATAACGGGGCATTGCAGCTGATCCACATGATGTATGGGGGAACGCTGTTGGTAAACAGAACGTTGCTCAGGGTAGGGCCCAATCAATGTGTCGAGGTATCGAGATTCAAATTTATGAGTGTCTTGAGCAAGTGTTTCCAAATCACCAATGCCATATAAACAGGCTCCCGCTTTAAATAGGTTGTGAAAGCATAGTGCTGCGAGAACGGTATAACCTCCGGCACTGCTACCGCGAATGGCAATTTTTTCGGGGTCCACAAGTTGTTGATCTATTAAATGCTGGGCACCTGCTACGACATCGGCCACATCGGCAATGCCCCAGAGCCCGCAGAGTTGTTTCCTATAATCTCTACCATAACCAGTGCTACCTCGATAATTGATATCCAGAACAGCAAATCCTCGGCTGGTCCAGTATTGTATTTTTAAGTTGAGAGCCGTGGATGTGGCACCTGTAGGGCCACCATGGCATATAACAATCAGTGGAGGCAGGGTATTGTCTTCTCCTGAAAAGCAGGGGTTTTTAGGAGGGTAATAGAAGCCGTGGGCTTCTTGTTTAGAATTATCTTGCGTAGAACCATTTTTGGATGAATTATCTTTGGTAGAGCAAAAACTGATAGCATTTGGTTCTGATATATATTCTTTGTCAAAGGGCAGTTTAACTAAGTTTGTTACGTGCTTTAGCTTTTCTGAATTAGCTTCATATTCAAACAATTCGCTCCCGACCTTTGGTGCTGCACCTATCATCCATGCAAATTCACCATCACAATAGATATCGGATATTTGGGTATAGTCTGTTGCTATTTTTTTGAATGTGGTTTCTGATGTTTCTGTCTGATCTCCCAATGTTTTCCGGGCTAATTGCCAGCTACCATTTTGGCTATAGCAGCAGACCAGAGTGATTACTTTTGAGTCAGGCTGCTGACAGAAACCGTAAGTGGACATACCTAACACCCACAGTGGTGTGGCAAATTCTGCTGGCATTTTGTGTATAGGTTTAATGCCAGTATCTGATTCCCAGCAGTATATATTCCACCAGTTATTTCGATCAGAGACAAAGTAAAGCTTATTGTCTGGTGACCATTGGGGTTGGAATATAGCTTCGTCACCATTGCCCGTAATGACGGTTGGTTTCAGGGGGGTTCCTAAATGATCGAGTTCAGCTAACCAAAGTGTTGTGTTGTCCCAGGGCATATTGGGATGGTTCCAGCTGATCCAACACAATTGCTTGCCCGTTTTATCCAGCCTTGGGTAGGCATAGAAATCCTTACCGGTGCAAAGGGTGGTGATTGTCATAGAGCCATCAAGTGGTATGGCTACGATGCTATTAATGGGTTCAGGGCTGTTTATTGGCTCATCCGTGCCCTCACTTTTTTCTGCTACACAGATTAGACGATGACGATGGGCGTCGTAACAAAAATCGGCATAGCGATAATTGTTTTCTTGTGTAATGGGTGTTGGGACTGACTGAGTATCTTCAAGGTCAAGTCGATAAATTCTTTGGTCATCGTAGAGGCAAAAATATAATGTGTTGTCGATAACAATATAGGGCGTACCGCCGTATTCGTGTACCTTGCTTCGTGCACTAAGTGGTGCAGGCAATACATCGCGGGTTTCTCCATGGCTATTGCGTTGGACAACTACAGACCGGCCATTTTCCCACGGTCTGGATTCTAACCAATAAAGGTTTTTCCCATCATGGTAAGGGTATGCATAGGAAGGGGTAGAAGCTGTTAATTGTTCCGAATTAATAGGGGAATCCCAACTGCCAAAGGGAGCAATATTTATTTCTATTTGGTCACTGACCATTGTTAGCCACCAGCCAATTTTACGGTGTGGCCTTGCCTTTCCAGTCTTTCTCGAATCTTTTCCCGATGATCTCCCTGGATTTCGATAATGCCATTTTTAATAGAGCCTCCGGTACCACAGAGTTGTTTCAGGCTTTTCGCTAATTTTTTCAAATCTGCATCAGCCATTTCTAAACCGGCTATGGTGGTAACCCCTTTTCCTTTACGGCCACTCACTTCACGGCGAATTCTAACGATACCGTCACCAGCAGGGGGTTGCTCGGTTTCTTTTTCTGATTTGATGCGCCCGGTTTCAGTGGAATAAACCAGTCGGGTTTCTTTTGGCATGATAAAAACTCAGCAATAAAAATTATTAATAAAAAGGTTTACGGAACCTCTGGAATTACTTTTCAGTTATTAGTCAGCAAAATTTTACCCATATGCTGATTACTCTCCATTAATAAATGTGCGTCAGCAGCTTTTTCTAGAGGGAAGGTCTTATCGATCCGCGGGATTATTTCTTTATTTTTATGTTTTTTACTTTTAAGTGATTTATTTTCAAGCGTTTTATTTCCAAACCCTTTTTTTGAAAATAAGTGCCAAGTATTTTCAAGCAGGGCTTTTGCAATGTGGGCTTTTTCTTCTACAGGTCGAGAGCGAAGTGTTGAGCCGGTAAGTATTAGCTGTTTAAGCATGACTGGCATTAAGTCTATATCGACTTTTGACCCTCTTAAAAAAGCAATGGAAACAATACGACCTCGAAAGGCAGCTGCGCGAATATTTTTTTGCACATAGCCGCCACCTACCATATCCAGAATAACATCGGCGCCATGGCCATGGGTAACCTCTTTTACGCGGGAAACAAAATCTTCTGATTGACAATTAATGGCAATGTCAGCACCCAGTTCAAGGCATTGTTTGCACTTCTCATCATTGCTGGATGTGGTGATGACCCGGTATCCCAGAGCAGTGGTAAGTTGAATTGCCGTCGTACCAATACCGCTGGTTCCCGCATGTACAAGAAGCGTTTCACCTTGTTGAATCGCTCCTTGGCCAAATACAGAATCGAAAATATTGTGCCAAACAGTAAAGTAGGTTTCGGGTAAAGCTGCAGCTTCAATGGGCGTTAATGCTTTTGGAATGGGAAGACAGAGATCTCGGTGGGCAATAGCATATTCTGCATAGCCTCCGCCGGTAAGTAATGCGCAGACTTGATCACCAACTTGCCAGTGAGACTGATCTTTCCGTACTTTTTCTATGCTGCCCATAGCTACAATTTCACCGGCCACTTCCAGCCCAAGAATATCTGATGCACCTTGTGGTGGTGGGTAAAGTCCTTGGCGTTGAAATACATCCGGTCGGTTTACACCGGCTGCTGATACTTTAATCAGAACTTCATTTAACCCGGGTTTGGGTATTGGTCTTTGTACCAATTGCAACATTTCAGCTGAGCCAGGTTTCGTGATTTCAATACAGCGCATGGTTTTGGGTGTTGGCATTTTAGGTTAGTGTCTTTTTAGATAGGAGTATTTTAAACCCTTTTAAGACCTGGCGTTGGGGGAAGCGTCGCCGGTTCCAAATTAACTTTCGAAATCACCGAAAAATAGTCGTCGTGGATGGCCGTACAGCATTTATTGGTGGTGCCAATGTGGGGGATGAGTACTTGAATCGAGACCGTCACTTGAACCCTTGGCGGGATACACATCTAGAGTTACAAGGCCCATCTGTACATGGTGCACAATTGTCTTTTATTGAAGATTGGTATTGGGCCTTGGGAGAAGTCCCAGAATTAAATGGCACCCACAAGGGGAAAGTAGTGATCAAAGGGTATTGGTATTACCTACAGGGCCAGCAGATCATTTGGAAACCTGCCAATTGATGTTTCTCCATGCCATTAACAGTGCGAAAGAACGGCTTTGAATTGTTAGCCCTTATTTTGTTCCTGATGATGCTATTTTAAAGGCACTAAAGCTAGCTTTTCTTCGAGGAGTGGATGTGCGTTTGATGTTGCCGGGGAAAACTGACAATCGCACGGTACAGCTCTCTTCCTATGCAGTATTGATGGACCTTCGAAATACGGATATTAAAGCGTATCAATACCAAAATGGTTTTCTACATCAGAAGATAGTGTTGGTAGATCGCGATCGAGCCTATGTAGGTACGGCAAACTTTGATAATCGCTCATTTCATTTAAACTTTGAAGTTACCGCGATGGTGCGGGGAGAAAAATTTGCTTTGGAGGTGGAGTCCATGCTGAATACTGACTTTGAACATTGTTGTTCTTTAACAGGTGAAGAGCTGGCGCAGCGAAGCTTGCTGGTTAAATCATTGATGAAATTGTCCCAGTTATTTTCTCCCCTTCAGTAGGTTTTCATTTACCATAGTGTTCTATCGGGCATCTGCTTGCCACAATTCAAGAATTGCTTACAGAAATAATTTACAGGAACCATTATGACTCTCACAGCCAAATTGCTGGGCGATAGTTCTCCTTATATCTATAACCTTGTCTACGACATTGATGTACGTCTGCTCTTTATCGAGTGCTTGAATGATCCTTCGGATTCAGAACCTTCATTGCGTATTGTTTTTCCTGAAATTACCACCTATATGGAAAAAAATGGCAGTGATGCATTGGATGATGAGTTAATGGATGACTTGGTAAGTATGGATTGGGTGGGGGACAATCAAGTGGAGATTATTACCTGCAAGAAGGAAATAAAGCTGGAACTGACCGGGAAGCCTTTTGCAGAAAAAATTGGTTAAGTAATATCTGGGAACTTATAGACTAAGCTCCTAGATAAAAAGCATAGCGAGTTAATTAGCTATACACTCACTATTGTAATATTCAATGGCAGCACCCCTACGGATAGGCCTGCCTTTTAAATCTTCGATATCCTGTTGAAGCTGTCGGCATCGTTCACGTTGCTCAGCTTGTTCCTTTGCTATTGTTTCAGGATCAGTGGGAAGAGGGTTTCAGGGAGCTTATCGCTTATCATCAGGAGCATGGCGATTGTTGGCCAGGTACGGGCAGGGGAGAGCTTACTAGGGGCGAAACCGAAAAAGGGCGATACTCCATGAATAAACCTGTCTTTGCGCCTTATGCACCACGGTGCGGTGCGTATGCCAGAACCACCGGTAAGCCCTGCAAAAAGGCCGCAATGGCCAACGGGCGGTGCAGGAATCATGGTGGCAGGTCGCTGAAAGGTAAGGAATCACCTAAATACAAGCATGGCCTGAGGTCTAAGGACTATCTTGCGGCCAGGAAGACGGCCAACGAAATTAATCGAATTTTGAAGGAATTGATGGACCGTATATGTCTGCATCTAGTAATCCAACTTTACATCCAACTTTTTTTAGTGCTAACGCAAGATTAGTTGCGAAAGTTGATTTACCCACACCACCTTTTGCACTTGAAATTGCGATTGTGAATTTAGTTCCTAATATAGGGTTTTTTTTAAAAACTCTTGGCTCAAATTTGTTTTTTGATGTGGCATTTATTTCTGGTTTTTTATCAGGCATTTTTTCCATCTTAACTTGTTTTTTATTCTAAAGACACTATATACATAATGTATGTCTGATGATTTTCAACAAAGAGGTGGAAGTCCATGGGGAGCTCCTCCAGGAGGTGGAAATGGTAATGGTTCAGGTAGAGGACCAACACCACCAGACATTGACAAAATTATTAGAGAATTTCAGAACAAAATAAAAAATTTTTTACCAGGAGGCAGTTCATCTGGCGGTAGATCAATTGGTTTAATTTTATTAATTTTAGTTTTTGTTTGGTTGGCAAGCGGTCTTTAT
>JALQUJ010000072.1 GCA_023263825.1 Porticoccus sp. | reverse complement strand
AGACATGTTGATTTCAAGTATCGTTCTCTATGAAAGCCAATTAACAGATACAGGCAGCTGCTATATTCCAATGGAAAAAACTGAGCTTCTAAACAAATAAGAAATAAAACAGCTTTTTTACTAATATTTAACCAATATCTGCTCAAGAGCTGCCGCTAGTTCAGGGTAGTTGAACTCAAAGCCAGACTCTAATGCTTTGCGTGGATGTGTTCTTTGCCCTGTCAGCAAGAGCTCTTCAGCCATCTCTCCAAACAAAAGCTTTGCTACAAATGCAGGCATTGGGAAAATAACAGGCCTTGACAGTACCTTACCCAGGGTTTTACTAAACTGCTCATTAGTCACAGGGTTAGGAGAAGTCCCATTTACACTGCCAGAGATATCATTTCGCTTTATACAATGGAAAATAAGGGCAATTTCATCATCAATATGGATCCAAGGCATCCATTGTTTACCACTACCGATACGACCACCTAACCCCATTCTAAAGGGTGGCACCATCTGTGCCAAAGCACCTTCTCCAGCACCTAGTACGATGCCTGTTCTTAAATAGCAAACCCGCGTACCCAATTCCAAAAATTGAGCAGCGCTATGTTCCCATTCAGAGCAAAGATAATGAGAGAAGCTCTCATGATGCACGGAGGCTTCATCCAGCAACTTGTCACAATAAGGGCCATAATAGCCAACGGCTGAACCACTAATAAGAACATCAGGAGGTTCCGGCACCTCCTTAAAATAACTAAATAATTGATTGGTTGTACCCACCCTGCTTTTTAGGAATGCTTGTTTTCGGTCTGTATTCCAGCGGCCTGCAACCAAAGGTTCACCGGCCATATTTACTACCCAGTGGATTTTTTCAGAAGGCAAATCAGCAAGACTTGTTACTAATAATACGCCTTGCAACCTCTGCTTTGCTTTGTCTATATCCCTTACCAGAGCAATAACATTGAACCCCTTTGCTACTGCTGATTGGCAGAAATGACTACCAATAAAACCTGTAGCACCCGTTACCAAAACCGTTTTTTTATCCATTTTTTACCTGTTCAAATAAAACATACAACCAACGAGTTTGATATTTTCAATAATTAAACAATAACTATTTTTAGCTTATTTATTTTCTACCATATTGTTATTAGTGTAGTTAATAACTTTACGCAATTAGAGCAAGTTTGGTTCAAACAGCAGAAAAAACATTAAATAAACAAGAGAAAAACAAGTATAAAAAACCCGCAAACCTTTGAAAAAAACCCGCAAACCTTTGAAATTTGCGGGCCTATAAACACTAGGGTGACAAAAACCCTATGAAAGCTGCGCCAGAAGCTCTTCTGTTTTTTCTTCCATTACCTTCTGGTTTATTGCTTCAACATTTAACCGAACCACTGGCTCAGTATTGCTGCTCCTTAGGTTAAAACGCCACCCATCAAACGACATACTTAAACCATCAGAGTGATCAACTTGCTGTGCATCATCAAGGTAATTACTTTTAAGTGCTGCCAATACACCAGGGGCATCATCAATTTTACGGTTAATCTCTCCCGAGCAGGGATACTCATCCATTCTGGGCTGAATCATTGACGATAAACTATTGCCTGTATCGCTGACTAATTCAGCGATCAGTAACCAGGGGATCATGCCGCTATCACAATAGAAGAAATCTCTAAAATAATGGTGAGCACTCATCTCACCACCATATACCGCATTCTCTTCCCTCATAATTTCTTTGATGAATGCATGGCCACACTTACTTTGTATCGGTTGTCCGCCATACTGCTCACAGACTGACTGGGTATTCCACACCAATCTGGGATCATGAATGATTTTTTCACCCGGATGTTTGCGCAAAAAAGCTTCAGCTAATAGGCCAACAATGTAATATCCTTCAATGAATTTGCCCTTCTCATCAAACAGAAAACAACGATCAAAATCACCATCCCAGGCAAGCCCAAAGTCAGCACCATGCTCTAATACAGCTTGAGTAGTATGGTGGCGGTTTTCCGGCAACAACGGATTGGGAATACCATTGGGGAACGTTCCATCAGGCTCGTGATTCACTTTGATCAACTCAAAAGGAAGATGGCTTTCTAATGCATCCAATACTGGGCCAGCAGTTCCATTACCAGCATTAACAACAATTTTTAAAGGTTTGAGCTTTGTGATATCAACATAGGAAAGAAGGTGATCAACATAGGCATCTGAACAGCTAATACGGCGATAGCTACCTCTTGCTTCATTTTGAACTTCTGGAAAATCACCCTCTTCGGCAATTTTATGTATGTCCTTTAAACCGGTATCCCCACTAATGGGGCGAGAACCCTCTCTAACTAATTTCATACCGTTATAATTAATAGGGTTATGGCTGGCAGTGACCATAATGCCACCACCTACTTTTAAATAATCCGTGGCAAAGTAAATCTCCTCTGTGCCACATAGGCCGATATCAACGACATCCACCCCTTCATCTCGTAATCCATTTGCCAAAGCACTTTTTAGTGCTGCACTGGAAGTTCGTATATCTCCGCCCACAACAACAGATTTCGGGGCCAACCATTGAGCATAAGCTCGACCAATTCGATATACCGTTTCTGGCGTCAGATCTTCACCC
>JALQUJ010000207.1 GCA_023263825.1 Porticoccus sp. | reverse complement strand
GCCTGCTCAGCAAACAAAAAATTTAATATGGGAGCCGCTAAACCACTGAACACTACAACAAAGACCAATGTTCGAGCCCACGAAGCACTTAATCTCAACAACTCTGAAGCGGCCATAACACCCAGTACTCCAACAATGGAGGAGAGTGTCACCATGGCATTTATATCACTGATAAAAAAAGCGATCAGTAACGGTAACAATGCCCAAAGTGTTAATAATGCTCCCTCTGACAACCCCCTGCTCAGGGCTACCAGGCTTACTGCTGCGGGGCTAATCAAAGGCAATAAATTGCCAAAGAACGCCACCAGTGCTGCCTGCACGCGCCCACGCATGATTAATTCAGCCAGAGCACGCATCAGATAGCCTTCGGCTTAATTACTTGTGGCTGTCCGTATAGGGCAGCAAAGCCAGATAACGGGCGCGCTTGATAGCAGTTGCCAGCTGGCGTTGATACTTAGCTTTAGTACCAGTAATACGGCTAGGTACGATTTTTCCTGTTTCAGAAATATACTGTTTCAAGGTATCCAGATCTTTATAGTCGATCTCTGTGGCACCTTCAGCACTGAAACGGCAAAATTTACGACGACGATTAAAACGAGCCATGAATTACTCTCCCTTTTCCGCTGCTTCATCAGTAGTTTCTTCTGACGCTGCACTTTCTTCTTCAGCTACAGGTTCAGCTTCAGTTGCTTCTACTTCTTCAGTAGTTTCAGCTAAAGCTTCTTCCTGGCTTTCATTAGCTGGTCTTTCTTCAGACCGCTCTTCAGTACGTTCACGACGGCCAGATCGCTCAGCCTGCTCTGCCTTCATAATAGGCGATTCAGCTGTTACAGCTTCCTGACAGCTAAATACAGAACTGCGAATAACTGCATCGTTGTAACGGAAGTTAGAGTTCAACTCATCGAGTACATCCTGACCACATTCGACGTTCATCAAAATGTAATGAGCTTTGTGAATTTTATTAATAGGGTATGCCAAATGACGGCGACCCCAATCTTCTAGACGATGAACCTGACCACCACCATTAGTAATAGCACTGGTGTAACGTTCAATCATACCCGGGACCTGTTCGCTCTGATCCGGGTGAACCATAAATACGATTTCGTAGTGACGCATTGTGCCTCCTTACGGGTTAGTAGTTGCTCGCCCCATGCGATGCAACAAGGAGTATCCTGCCCCAATTAGAACTAGCCCAATTAGACCAAGGGCCGGCATTCTACGGGTACAGCCCCACTATTTCAAGGCAAAACCGTTAAAGATCGCAGGTTTACACTATCAGAAGAAAAGGGAAACAAGCCATGATGGAGATATCTAGACCTATGCATAAAACATATGGATTAGCTCCTTTCATACAAACACTAAATCAAAGGAAAACAAAATGAACAAACTATCTTTGACAACAATACTCTTTACAGCCCTTATAGCCTTTTCTCTTAGTGGCTGTACCAAAGTTGCTAGAGAAGCCTGGTGTGCTTAATTAAAAGACACCCCCAAAGGTGACTGGACCGCTAATGAAGCAGCAGACTTTGCCAAGCACTGTGTTTTTAAATAACGATGTCTTTTAAATATAAGAGTGCCTTTAAATAATTAGCGCTGCTTTATGTATACCTTCTCTAGTCTAGGAGCAGCCCAATCTTTCAAGCTGCCCCTTTTCATTCAGTGTAAGCCTATAACCACGTTTAAAGGCCTCGATAAAACCACTCTACTCTGAATCTGAACCTGAATCTTCACCGTGGTTTCTAGCCAAACTCGCTGCCACCCAAAAACCGGCAATATTGCCCTGCCAACGAGGTAATATAGAAGTAATGATCACCTGCTCTAAAGCAACCCACAGGTAAAATAAAAGTACACCTCGGAATATCAGTGAATTATCCCACAATGTCGCTATGAAATAGGCTGGCGTTACACTGACAGCAGCAATTTTAGCCGCAAACGTATGGTAGCTGGGAAAGCAGCCAAATCGTGCCTGACACACAAGCAAAGGGACTATCCAGGAACTGAATGCAATGACCAGATAATTGGACTCTCTTTCAAATAACTCAGGCCACAGCTGAATTAATCCCAAGAGCATAACAGCATAGGTAATCAAGTCGGCCCAACTGTCTAACCGAATACCGAGTTCCGTAACCTGATTCAATCGACGAGCCAAGTATCCATCTATCGCATCGGTGAATAATGAAAAAGCCAATACACTAAGAAATAGATGAGCTTGACCTTGAACGATAAAAAAAATTAATAAAGGAGCCAAAGCAACCCTTATGGCACTAATCACATTAGGTAGGCTAAGCACCAAATTTTGAGTTGCTACTTGGTTATTTTTTATCACCCGACTTTTCTTCACCCTATTTTTTATACCCCTATCTTTGATAGCTTTTCACCTTTGATGGACTGTCCCTTTGTACACTCACTTCCTTTGTGCTATTGCCTTTGTCTTAGGGCTTCAAACAAACAGATACCAGTGGCAACGGAGACATTTAAGCTGCTGACAACACCCTGCATTGGCAATTTAACCAAGACATCGCAATTTTCTCTTGTTAACCGACGGAGCCCTTTTTCTTCCGCACCCATTACGATTGCTATCGGCCCTTTTAAGTCAGTCTCATAAACTAAATGTTTCGCTTCTCCAGCCGTACCGATGATCCATACACCCTGTTCCTGAAGTTGCTTCAGCGTTCTAGAAAGATTTGTTACAACAATAAGAGGCACTGTTTCTGCTGCACCACAAGCTACCTTTTGTACGGTAGGTGTTATACCAACAGAATTATCCTTTGGGACAATCACTGCTTGTATACCTGCGGCATCTGCAGAGCGCATACAAGCACCCAAATTATGGGGGTCAGTTATGCCATCTAATACAAGTAGAAAAGGAGAAGACGGCTGCTCCTTCGATGGAAGCTCTTGCAGTAATTCAAAAAGATAATTTTCATCCTGAACACCAACTCCCTGGCAAAGGGCCGCTATCCCTTGATGTCTGCCATCAGCCAGATCATCCAAGTCTGAACGCAACACCCAGGTTATCGGTATAGATTGACCTTCAGCGAGGCTGAGAATTTTCTTTAACCGCTGATCATCGCGCCCTTTTTGTACACGTAACTCTTGAACCTTTGACCCCGATGTTTTCAATACGGCCTGAACTGCATGAAGACCAAACAACCACTCGGAACTGGAGCCCATTTTCTTTACTTCTTTCTTAGACATTCATATACCCTGTACAACCATTCATATGCCCGGCACATAGGGCGTACTATTAGAAAGCACCATTAACTACGACGTGATGGTGTTTTTTTTCCACCTCTCGCAGGCTTCCTAGATCCTGGCTTGCCCGAACTGACAGCTTTTTTCCCTGCACCCTTTTTTCCTACAGTTTTACGTGATGACGATTTTAATTTTTTCCCTGGTTTTTTCTTTTTCTTACTTTTACCCCCGGAAAGCTTACTATCGGTTTTCCTGGATGACAGCTTCTTTCTAGATGACTGCTTCTTTGCTCTAGACTCTTCATGTTCAGCAGCCAACTGTAATGCTTTCGGGCTTACCTCAACGTCTTCTTCTCGACTTCTTTTTTTTCTACCTTTTTCTACCAAGTCAAAATCAATTTTTCGCTCATCCAGGTCGACCCGGGTGACACGGACCCGCAATTTATCACCTAATCTAAAGACCCTATGTGTCCTCTCACCCACTAAACGATGATGAGCCGCTTCATGGTAATAATAATCTTTAGGCAGGCCCGTAATATGAACAAGCCCCTCAATGTATAAGTCCATCAGCTGAACAAACAAGCCAAAGCCTGTCACTGACGCAACCACACCTTCAAACTCTTCCCCTACTCTGGACAACAGATATTCACACTTAAGCCAATTCACCACATCTCGAGTAGCCTCATCAGCACGCCGTTCTGCTGTTGAACACTGTTCACCAGCAGAGATCATCCAGGATTCATCATAGGGGTAAATTTTAGCTGCACTGAGTACAGGAGCACCCTCCACTTTATGAGCATGGCTTACCCGCCCTTTTTTGCGAATAAGGTAGCGTATAGCTCGATGTACCAGCAAATCAGGATAGCGGCGAATGGGTGAAGTGAAATGCGCATAGGCCGGATAATTTAATCCAAAGTGCCCCATATTCTCTGGCTCATAAACAGCACGACTCATGGATCGCAATATAACGGTCTGTATAACACCGGCATCTGCCCTACCTACCACTTGAGCTAAAACACGCTGGAAGTCCTTGGGTGTTGGATCATCACCACCTGGCAATCCCAAACCCAACTCACCCAAAAACTCCCGTAGGTTATCTAATTTTTCCTGCCTGGGCCCTTCATGGGTACGATACAAGATCGGCAGTTTACTTTTCTGTAAAAGAGTGGCCGCACAGACATTGGCGCACAACATACACTCTTCAATCAAACGATGAGCTTCTGTTCTTAGTGCTTGACCAGTTTCGTCTTGAATTACAAATGAGCTAATGTCGGTAATTGTCCACCAGTAGCCACCATAATAAATCTTTAACGCATTATCTAAAGTGTTAAATATTTGTGTGCCTTCTTTGGCGGTTGTAGGGTCTGAGCTAACTAATCGAACTGGGTGTTCGTGCAATAGTGGCTCGCCTAATATTTTGTCAATTACTACACCCATTATGTATATACCACCGTTGTTGCTCTGTTATCCCAAACTGCGTCAAAGTTTGCACCTGACCAAGTAATACTTGTAACACTGCCAGATTCGTCTATCTTACTAATACGCCAAGTGGCTGCTGATGTGGCTGTGCCAATATCTGCTTTCCCAACATAAGTAACACCTGGTGTGGTTGTTTCATCAATTAGTGTTTTGTAAGTAGTTTCGGCGGCTGTAAATGTTCCTGCGACATTCAAAGCACCGCTTGGGTTTACTTTGACGTTTACAAATCCGCCAC
>JALQUJ010000184.1 GCA_023263825.1 Porticoccus sp. | reverse complement strand
TAGTAATATCAAAGTTATCTAACATTTCTTGAAGGGTAAACTTCTCGGCCTCGTTGGGCATCGACCACCCCATCCTCCCCAGATAATTGATCACAGCCTCGGGGAGATAACCCATTTCACGATAATAGTTAATGCTAGTAGGGTTATTACGCTTGCTCAGCTTACTCTTATCTGTATTTCGTAATAACGGCATATGACAAAGCTGTGGCATATCCCAACCAAAATACTGGTATAACAATTGGTGTTTGGGGGCAGAGTTAATCCATTCTTCACCACGAATAACATGAGTAATCGCCATTAAATGATCATCCACCACATTTGCTAAATGATAAGTAGGCATACCATCGGCTTTTAGTAGCACTTGCATATCAATTTGTGACCAGGGTATTTCGATTTCACCCCGAAGCATGTCATTAAACTTACAAGTGCCCTCGTCTGGTACTTTCATTCGGATGACGTAAGGCATACCATCAGCAAGTTGCTCTTGTACATCAGACGGGGAAAGCGCCAAGCTACGACCATCGTACTTAGGTGTTTCACCACGAGCCATTTGCTCTTTACGCATCTCATCCAATTCTTTCGGTGTTGCAAAGCAATAAAAGGCATGCCCCTTTTCCACCAGCTCCATCACATATTGATGATAAATATCCATTCGTTCACTTTGACGATAGGGGCCGTATTGACCTCCTACATCAGGCCCTTCTGACCAATCCAACCCCAACCAACGCAATGAATCAAAGATCATCTGTTCTGATTCAGAAGTGCTTCTGGTTTGATCAGTATCTTCAATTCGAAGAATAAACTCACCACCCAAACTACGGGCATAACAAAGATTAAAGAGAGCAATATAAGCTGTACCTACATGGGGATCCCCAGTAGGTGAAGGTGCAATACGCGTACGAATGGACATTCAGATATTCCGTCAATGACTAGATTAAAGCGCGGTATTATACGTTTTTTACCAAACCAAGCACTTAGGAAATGGATAAATCAAGCCAGTGTTGTTGACGGTGCTCCCAACCAGAAGCCCTGGATGTTGTCTTGCCCTCAAGGTGCGCAACTAGTAGCAAGCAATCCAAAAGGTCGTTGGCCATAATTTCACTAGAAGGTAACGATGTATACGCGTCCGTTTGTTTCACTTCTCTCTCTGGCATATTCATGGATGCTTCGTAATTCAATAAGTTAATGTATTTTCTTTATATACTATAGTAACAGGCTGATATTATGTATCTAGTGCAGTATTCCCCTACTATTTCCAGATATAATGCCGGCTTTTCCGGACAAGCGGCACCATAATCCATGCCAAACAGCACCAAACCCACACAGACGCCTGTAAATCGGCACTTTTCCGTTGCGCCAATGATGGATTGGACTGACCGCTATTGCCGCTATTTTCACCGCCTGTTGAGCCGAAATACTTTGCTTTATACAGAAATGGTAACAACTGGCGCCTTAATATATGGTGATGTAGAACACCACCTTCAATTCCATAGTATCGAACACCCCATCGCTCTTCAGTTAGGTGGTAGTGATCCCAAAGCATTGGCACGAAGCGTTCAAATAGCTAACCCGTATCATTATGATGAAGTCAATCTAAATTGTGGTTGCCCTAGTGATCGTGTTCAATCCGGCAAATTTGGTGCTGTATTAATGAAAGACCCTAAACTTGTGGCCCAATGCTTTGAATCCATGCAAGAAGTAACGGAAACACCAGTAACGATAAAACACCGTATTGGTGTTGATGACCAAGAGGGCTATCAACCTCTTTGTGATTTTGTTGGCACTATTGCTAACGCTGGATGTAAAACGTTTATTGTCCATGCCAGAAAAGCATGGCTACAAGGCTTGAGTCCCAAACAAAATAGAGAAGTTCCACCACTTGAATATGAACATGTTTTTCAATTAAAACGTGACTTCCCTCACCTTGAAATAATCATCAATGGTGGCATTAGCACGTTAGAGCAAACTCAAGAGCTATTGGCTTCTGTAGACGGGGTAATGATGGGCAGAGAAGCCTACCACAACCCCTATATACTGGCCGAGGTTGATCAAAAAATATACAATGATAAACAACCTATTCCATCTCGTGTTCAGGTGCTCGAAAAGTTTTCAAGAATTATCGAGAAAGAATTATCCAAAGGAATTAAATTGAGTCATATGACCCGACATATATTGGGTTTATATCAAGGTGTCCCTGGGGCACGAAAATTTAGGCGTTATATTAGTGAAAATGCCCACCGTCGTGATGCTGGCATTGATGTTCTCTACCAGGCCCTGAATAGCATGGCCACCTCATAGCCTTTTGAACACAGACAGGCTGCAAGCATAATTAAGCAATCAAACATCTAAAAGCAGACAAACAAATGACACTAAGTAAACTTGATCAATTAAAAGAAATCACTACCGTCGTCGCCGATACCGGTGACATTGATGCAATACGTCAATACCAACCCATTGACGCAACTACCAACCCATCATTATTGCTTAAAGCAGCACAGTTACCCCAATATCAGCCACTCTTATTAGAAAGTATTGCCTCAGCTAAAAAATCTAACGGCTCCGATCTTTTATCAGACTGTATGGATGAATTAGCAGTTAAAATTGGTTTTGAAATCCTACAAGTAGTACCAGGCCGTGTTTCCACTGAAATTGATGCACGCTTATCTTTCGACACAAAATCTACAATAGAACGCGGTAAGCGCTTGGTAGAACGCTACCAAAATGCCGGCATTGATACTGATCGAATATTGCTAAAAATTGCTTCGACATGGGAAGGTATAAAAGCTGCTGAACAGCTAGAAAAACAAGGGATCCAGTGTAATTTAACCCTACTGTTTAGTTTTGAACAGGCTGCTGCTGCTGCCAATGCTGGTGCATTTTTAATCTCTCCTTTTGTCGGAAGAATTCTCGATTGGTATAAGGCCAATGGCGGTAAAAATGAATATCTACCACTAGAAGATCCAGGCGTACTCTCCGTTCAGACCATATACAATTTTTACCGTCAGCGCGGTTATGAAACCATTGTCATGGGTGCAAGTTTCCGTAATACAGGCGAAATTGAAGCCCTGGCAGGATGTGATAGTTTAACCATCAGCCCACAATTACTGGAAGAACTAAAGAATGATTTCGGTGAATTACCAAGGCAACTTAGCTCCGACAACACTGGCCAAACAATCGAATCACAAGATTTCAATGAAGCCTCATTTCGCTACCATGTAAATAGTAACATTATGGCGACTGAAAAACTGTCAGAAGGCATTCGAAATTTTGTTAAAGATCAGGAAAAACTTGAACTTATGCTACAGGAGCTGGCACGGTGATGGATCGAATCAAACAGTTTTTTACCACAGAGATCAACAGCCCTGATGGAGATATTTCCCACCAACACCAGCTGGCCGCAGCATCACTTATGGTGGAGGTAATGGTAATTGATCGTCATCTAGATAGCGCTGAGCTCAGTGTGATAAAACAACTACTCGAACAGCAGTTTGAGCTCGATGACGATGAAATAAGCCAACTTATTTTATTGGCACAAAAAGAAGTCGATGAAGCAACATCTTTGTTCCAGTTCACTCGGTTGGTCAATGATCATTTTGACCGGAGCAGTAAAAAGCACTTAATGAAAAGTCTTTGGCAGGTAGCCTTTGCTGATACCCAACTAGACAAGCATGAAGAGGCGATAATTCGACGTATTGCTGAATTAATACACGTGTCTCATTCTGATTTTATTCGAAGTAAACACGAGGCAAAACAATCACTAGGAAAAAGTTAAAGAGAAACCTTAACTACTCTCTTCGAGGGCACGAATTAAATCCATAAACTCCTGCTTATTTCTATCATTAAATGAAGATAATAGCCTGTGTGCTTCCAACACCTGTTCCCGGGTTTCATCAACACTAGGAGAAATAATAGATAATTCTTCACAGTCACTTTCTTTGCAAGGAACTGTTTGAGCTATATCGAATACATCATCCAAACCCATGACAGACAATGTCTGATAAAGGCTTTCATCAGGGCAAAACACCACCGGCTTGATTTGATATTTATTGTTGCAGTGAATAGCTAACTTCGCCAATAAGCCCAAAGTTGTACTATCAACACCTTCAGCTTCCAGCATATCAACAACCACTTCTGATATATGACCTGACTGGAAAATAGCTTGCATATAATTGTTTAAGGAAGTACACAAGGTCACGCGAACATCGCCGGTTAACTTTATAACATAGGCGCCATCGTGCTCTGATACCAGAATTT
>JALQUJ010000175.1 GCA_023263825.1 Porticoccus sp. | reverse complement strand
AAAAAAGGATCTCCTATGATCATCTCAGAAAATGCCGCAGTGCTTTTCCACTACACACTCACCGATGAGGAAGGAAACCAACTTGACTCGTCTAAAGGAAAAGATCCTTTAGCTTATCTCCATGGACACAAAAATATTATCCCTGGACTGGAGCAAGAGATGGAAGGAAAGCAGGCTGGTGATGTCATGGTAGTGACGATAGCCCCTGCTGATGCGTACGGAGAAAGACAAGAACAAATGGTACAGGAAGTTCCGCGTAAAACATTCCAAGCCGACGATATTCATGTTGGCATGCGCTTTGAAGCCCAAACGCCCAATGGTCCATTGACGGTTGTTGTCACTGGCGTCACAGACGAAACTGTTACCGTAGATGGCAACCATCCTCTTGCTGGAAAAGAACTGACTTTTGATGTTCGAATTGACAGTGTTCGTGAACCAACAGAAGAAGAATTAACCCATGGCCACGTACATGGTGCTGGCGGCCATCAGCATTAATTTGAATTTCTCGGCAATCTCATTGCCGCCGAGTAAATTCAAATAAAATAGGTTAAAACAAAAATAAGTTAAAATAAAAAGGGCAGCCTAATAAGGCTGCCCTTTTTTATGGTTATTTATAGCTCTGCTTTTAGTCTGTTAAGAGTATACAAGTGCACCCCAAAGGTCATATTCATCGGCGTGCTCAATAGTCACTTCGACCATATCTCCGGGCTGAAGCCCTAACGCTTCTACACTCTCAATATCATTGATAAATACATTGCCATCAATTTCCGGTGCGTCTGCATAAGAGCGGCCTATAGCACCCTCTTCATCGACTTCATCAATTAAGACTTCCAAGGTCTGCCCCACTTTGCGCTGTAGACGACGGGCACTGATAGCCTGCTGGGCTTCCATGAATCGTTCCCAACGCTGCTGCTGGATATCTTCGGGAACGTGATCAGGAAAATCATTGGCCTTTGCGCCATCCACCGGAGAATATTTAAAACAACCCACACGATCCAACTCAGCCTCTTCCAGCCAGTCCAACAGCATTTGAAAATCTTCTTCCGTTTCACCGGGGAAACCCACAACGAAAGTACTGCGAATCGTGAGCTCAGGGCAGATAGCCCGCCAGGCTTTAATTCGCTCCAAGTCTTTTTCCTGATTACCCGGGCGCTTCATCAACTTAAGAATTTTCGGGCTGGCATGCTGAAAGGGAATATCCAGATAAGGCAGAATTTGCCCTTCCGCCATCAGGGGGATCACTTTATCCACATGGGGATAGGGATACACATAATGCAATCGCACCCAGACACCCAGTTTACCCAATGCTACTGCTAAGTCCTGCATTCGGGTCTCCAGAGCATTACCCTCAACGAAATCCAGCTTGTACTTCACATCAACACCGTAGGCACTGGTGTCCTGGGAAATTACCAGCAACTCACGGGTACCGGATTCCACCAGTTTTTTTGCTTCGTCCACCACATCGGAAATCGGTCGGCTGACCAAATCACCACGCATATCGGGAATAATGCAAAAAGTGCAGCGGTGGTTACAGCCCTCAGAAATTTTCAGATAAGCATAATGCTGGGGTGTCAGTTTGATCCCTTCCGGAGGCAGAATATCATCGTAAGGTTTGTGTGCTTTCCCTTCACCAGCTTCCTGCCCCCCGTCCTGGGAACTTGGTGGCACATATTCATGTACCGCATTGAGTACCGAATCATAATCTGCCGGACCACTGACACTGAGCACATCGGGGTTTTTTGTTTTAATTGCTTCGGCATCAGCTCCCTTACCCATGCAGCCCGTAACAATTACCTTGCCGTTTTCCTTCACTGCCTCACTAATGGCATCCATGGATTCCTGTTTGGCGGAATCAATAAAACCACAGGTATTAACGACGACAACATCAGCACCTTCATAATCAGAACTAATGTCATAGCCATCTAATTTCAACTTGGTCAGGATACGTTCTGAATCCACCAAGGCTTTCGGGCAGCCTAGGGAAACAAAACCAACTTTTTGTTTGGATGAAGTATCAGACATAGGGTTTTAGAAGAGTTACGGGATGATTTAAGGGAGGGGCATTGTACAGAAATGGAACACATGGGGCTATTTAGGTGATTATATTGAAGTGATTAATCGACCCAATACTCCTATCTATAAGAAACATTGGGTGAACGTAGACCACCTGTTTTAGTATGTATTCCATGGCCAACAAATGAGAGAAACACAATGAGTGCTACTGATACTGTAAATACCAATGACATGATGAAAGCTGTTGGTTATACAAAATCACTACCGATCAATGACCCTGAGTCCTTAATAGATATCGAACTACCTCAACCTAATGCAACAGGACACGATTTACTAGTGAAAGTAAGCGCTATTGCAGTTAACCCCGTGGATTACAAAATTCGACAACGTATATCACCAAGTGACGACCCTAATTACAGCGATAATTACAAGGTACTTGGATGGGATGCCGTGGGTGAAGTCATAGCTACCGGCGAAGCGGTGACATGGTTCAACCCAGGTGACCGAGTTTATTACGCGGGTGACCTCAACCGCCAGGGTAGTAATGCTGAATACCAACTGGTGGATGAACGTCTTGTAGGTATAAAACCCAAGAGCTTATCGAATGCAGAGGCTGCAGCATTGCCCCTCACCGCCATCACAGCATGGGAAATGCTTTTTGAACATTTAGCCATTCAACAGCAAACACCTAAACAACCATCACTAACACAAACAGAAAAACCCAATGAAGTTATTTTGGTTGTGGGTGCTGCTGGAGGTGTTGGCTCTATTTTGTTGCAACTGGCCAAAACACTCACTACTGCAACTATCATTGCAACCGCATCGCGGGAAAGCTCACAGGTATGGGTGAAAAAACTTGGGGCTGATTATGTTGTGGATCACACCCAACCACTTCAACCACAAATCAATGACCTGATTGAAAATGAAGGGGTTGGCCAAGTGACTCATGTGGCCAGTCTGACCCATACAGATTCGTATTTTGACAGCTACATCGACCTGCTCGCACCGTTCGGCAAGATCGCCATGATTGACGACCCCAATGCTATAGACGTGATGAAGATGAAGCCAAAGAGTTTGTCCCTACATATTGAATTTATGTTTGCACGATCCATGTTTAATGCAACGGATATACAGGAACAAAGCCGCTTATTAAATCGAGTATCAGACTTAGTGGACCAGGGATACATTCAAACCACCGTGGGTAAAAACCTAGGGCCTATTAATGCAAGAAACCTGAGAAAAGCACATCAAGAATTAGAGTCTGAGACATCAATCGGAAAGATTGTTCTACAGGGGTTTTAAATGAACATCACCCTATAAAAAATATATCCAAAAACAACTATTCATCCTCTACCTTTCTAACGACTCAAACGCCACTTGACATATGGAATATCATATATATGATATTCCATATATTTTAATAACCCCTGTAGTCATACCAATGCTTGATCCTTTGGCATTTTACAAATGCCTTTCAGATGACACCCGGCTTAAATCATTATTGCTGATCACCCTAAAAGGTGAGCTGTGTGTCTGTGACCTCACCCAGGCTCTTGAGCTCAGCCAACCCAAGGTTTCCCGGCACCTATCGGAGCTGAGGCGGTGTGAACTGTTAACAGATGAGCGCCGTGGTAAATGGGTGTACTACAAACTCAACAATTCTCTGCCCCCATGGGCTGTCACTGTGTTGCAACAAACAACCCAAGATAATCACGAGTATATAGCTAAGAACCTGAAACGACTTGAAACCACCTTAACAACAACCTGCTGTTAACAAACCAGCCCGATGAAAAGGCAAACAACAAAGTCCCTATGAAAATTTTATATATCTGCACCCACAACCGCTGCCGCAGTATTCTTTCAGAGGCCATCACCAATCATGTGTCTTTCGCCCAAGCCCAAGTCAGCATCCAGGCAAAAAGTGCCGGTAGTCAGCCCGCTGGTGAAGTACATCCGTTATCTATTCAATATTTGCAGGAAGCAGGGGTTTCTACAGCAGGACTGGCAAGTCAGTCTTGGGATGAATTGGAAGAGTTTGCGCCCGATATGGTGGTGACCGTCTGTGATTCGGCAGCCGGTGAATCCTGTCCGGTTTGGTTTGGCAAATCCGTAAAAGTTCATTGGGGATTAACAGACCCATCAAAAGTCGAAGGCAGCGATGAAGAAAAGGCTCAGGCATTTCGTGAAACCATTGCTGAAATCCAGCGACGAGTGACTGAATTATTAGCGTTGGCAGACAAAGAATTATCTCAGGAAGAGTTACGCTCGGCCCTTAATAAATTGGGAGCTATCTAAAATGACCATCCGCGATATCAGCTTACCCAATATGGATCACGAGCAACTCCGCACGCCAGACTGCTCTCATTTTGATAAAAGTCCATCAACGCATAAACCTCGCATCCTTCTTCTTTATGGATCATTGCGTGAGAGATCTTACAGCCGGCTAGTTGTCGAAGAATCTGCCCGCCTGTTAAAACATATGGGTGCCGAAACACGTATCTACAATCCCTCGGGCTTACCATTACCCGATGACCATACCTATGGAATTGCCGATGGCGACCACCCCAAAGTTAAAGAACTACGAGAACTGATGACATGGTCAGAGGGACAAGTGTGGTGTTCCCCCGAACGTCACGGTTCTATGACCAGTATTATGAAAGCCCAGATTGACTGGGTACCGCTATCCCTGGGAGCTGTAAGACCGACACAGGGTAAAACCCTGGCAGTAATGCAGGTATCTGGTGGCTCTCAATCCTTTAATGCGGTAAATCAGTTACGGGTATTAGGTCGGTGGATGAGAATGATCACCATCCCCAACCAGTCTTCGGTAGCAAAAGCTTTTCTGGAATTTGAAGACAACGATCGCATGAAACCTTCGGCATACTACAACCGTATTGTCGATGTGATGGAAGAACTGATGAAGTTCACTCTACTGACCCGGGATCACCAGGACTATCTGGTGGATCGCTACTCAGAGCGGGTGGAAACAGCAGAGCAACAAAGCCAGAGAGTGAATCAGCGTTCTCTATAACCACTCTACTTAAAAAGAAGAACGCTGATTACTCATATTACTGCGCCGTCCAACCCCCATCTATTGACATACTGGCACCAGTGATTGTTACAGCGGCTTCAGAACACAGGAACAACGCCAAATCACCGAGAGACGAAGGCGGCGTTGCTTTAGGCATGGGTTGCTTCTCTACAATGACGCTGCGCTTACCTTCTTCGAAACTTACTCCATCCCGATCAGCCCGCGCCTGAAATTGTGCAGCCACTAGGTCAGTATCCACCCAGCCTGGGCAGATCGCATTAACGGTGACACCCTTATCAGCATTTTCAAGGGCAACTACTTTGGTCAATCCAACGATGCCATGTTTGGCTGCCACATAGGCTGCCTTCTCCAAGGAAGCCACCAACCCATGAACGGAAGCAATGTTAATAATTCGTCCCCAGCCACGCTGCTGCATGCCAGGCACTAATAATCTTGTGGTGTGGAAAGCAGAGCTTAAATTGATACCAATAATAGCATCCCATTTTGCTACCGGAAAATCTTCAACAGGCGCGGTAAACTGGATACCCGCATTGTTAATTAGGATATCTATTTCACTAAACTTTTCTAACGAGTCTGCTACCAATTCTTCGTTGCCTTCAGCGGTAGAAATATCCGCACTATTGAACAGACACTGAACCGCATATTTTTTCTCGAACTCCTGACGAAGCTCTTCACCTTCGGCAGGATTCATCAATCCATGCAATACAATATTAGCGCCTGCTTCAGCCAGTTTTGATGCCGTAGCATAACCAATACCACTGGTCGAGCCAGTGATCAACGCTGTTTTACCTGCCAACATATTATTTGCCAACATAGAGTTTTCCTTAATAAACAAAAGTTACTTATCAATCACAGACGACAAACTACAGACGAAAATTAGAAAATACGAACTAATATAAAAATAAAAATACCAAAACAAAAAAGGCCCCCAAAAGGGAGCCTTTTTTACATGCAAATTTCACATAACGTGAAATTAAAACTGCATTTCTGGAACATTGTCAGGAACAACTAACTCACCTGCAGTTTTCTCTACAATTTCTTCGACAGATATACCAGGTGCACGCTCAACCAAGTGGAATTTTCCATCACGGATTTCCAGATAAGCCAAATCAGTTAAAACCTGTTTGATGCAACCAGCGCCGGTTAAAGGCAAAGAGCATTCTGGTAACAGTTTGGAATTACCGTATTTATCAGCGTGAGTCATCGTCACAATAATATTGTCTGCACCTGCTACCAAATCCATCGCACCACCCATACCTTTGATGAGTTTGCCTGGAATCATCCAGGAAGCGATATTGCCGTGGGCATCTACTTCAAAAGCACCAAGAACAGTGAGGTCCACATGACCACCACGAATCATGGCGAAAGACTCAGCAGAGGAAAAGATTGATGCACCAGTAGCAGTCGTTACCGTCTGCTTACCGGCATTAATCAGATCCGCATCAACATTTTCTTCTGTGGGGAATGGCCCCATACCTAACAGTCCGTTCTCAGACTGCAACATAACTTCCATACCTTCAGGTACATGGTTTGCTACTAATGTAGGAATACCGATACCCAAATTTACGTAGTAACCATCCTGCAACTCACGGGCAACACGGATAGCCATTTGATCACGAGAAAGTCCCATAATATCTCTCCTGTTAACCTTCGCGGACGGTACGTATTTCAATACGTTTTTCGAAAGTACCCTGAATCAGTCGATCAACATAGATTCCAGGGGTATGAATTTGTGTTGGATCCAGTTCACCCGGCTCAACAATTTCTTCCACTTCCATCACTGTAATCTTGCCTGCAGTCGCAGCCATAGGATTAAAGTTCTGAGCAGTATGACGATAGATAGCATTACCATAACGGTCTGCTTTCCAGGCTTTTACAATGGCAAAATCAGCTTTGATAGATTCTTCAAGGATGTATTTACGGCCATCGAACTCACGAACGTCTTTGCCTTCAGCAATATCAGTACCATATCCCGTTGCAGTGTAGAACGCAGGAATACCAGCACCAGCAGCACGCATTTTTTCTGCCAATGTTCCCTGAGGAGTCAACTCAACTTCAAGGTCACCAGCCAGCAGCTGCTCTTCAAATAACTTGTTCTCGCCTACATAGGAAGAAATCATCTTTTTAATTTGACGATCTTCCAGCAAGACACCCAAACCAAACCCATCAATACCACAGTTATTAGAAACAATAGTGAGGCCTTTGGTACCCATTGTCTTGATTTGTGCAATCAGATTCTCAGGAATACCACAAATACCAAAACCGCCAGCAATCAAGGTCATGTCATCTTCCAGACCCGCCATCGCTTCTTCGTAGGTGTTAACCACCTTATCGAAACCCGCCATGAACAAAACTCCTTCCGTTACTTTCTATATTAGTGACTTTTTATGTTACCCCGAGGCCCAAACCACAGGTTGCAAAACGTCGGCAAGGATGCTACATGGAGATATATTTATCAAGCGTAAAATTTTAATAGACTAATTAATAAATTAAATAAATACTTTGATTAAAGTTTCTACCAGTAAAAATTGAAATTATTAGCCCGGATTTGGAGAAACAATAGCTACGTATGGACATTACCATTAAACAGCTGAAGGCCTTTGTCGCTGTTGCTCAGACCCGAAACTTTGCCGAAGCTGGCGCAATACTTCATTTATCACAACCGGCACTAAGCATTGCGGTTAAGAATATGGAAGAAGTTGCCGGCGGACAATTGTTATACCGGACTACTCGGACACTATCGCTAACCCCAGAAGGGGAAGACTTTCTTCCTGTGGCACAACGATTGTTGGCGGATTGGGACAATGCCCTGGCAGACCTCCATAATTTGTTTGCAATGCGCCGAGGCAAGCTCACCATTGCTACTATGGCCTCCTTCTCAATTAGCCAACTACCGAAGGCGCTATCCCATTATCGAATGCAACATCCTGACATTAATATTGCAGTTCAAGATGTGGTTGCAGAAGATGTTGTCGATATGGTGCGTAAAGGTCGGGTAGAGGTAGGTGTCACTTTTGATCCTGACGAGTCAGAAGACCTCAATTTTGAACCTCTGTTCGAAGACCGTTTTTTTGTCGTCACCCCCAAACATCATTCACTACTAGACATAGAAAACATCACTTGGAAACATTTGCAAAACTACCCTTTTATTGCGCTACAGCGCCCTTCAGCGATGCGACAAATGGTAGATAAAGCGACTATGTCCAGGGGTATTCAACTCAACGTAGAGTTTGAAGCAAACCAACTGGCCTCTATTAGCTCCATGGTTGCGAACGGTTTAGGTATCAGTGTGATGCCATCACTCACTATTCAGCAAATGGAATCCCTGGGCGTTGAGTGTAGACCCCTCACCCGGCCAACGGTAACACGTCGAGTGGGCATCCTGACCCGTCGCCGCTACCCACTCTCAGCGGCGGCTAATGCCATGGTAAAAACCCTAAAAAATCAGATCACCGCGCCGTAAAAACTTGGATCAAAAACCACAGAGAAAAACTGCTAACAAATCTGCTAGTATTGCGACCTCTTTCAATAACAATCGAATCTACTGCTATGAGTGAACAACAACCTGATGCCAATATGAATCCTGCGGACCTGTATCGCGAGGAAGTATTTACTGATCAAAAAATTGGCACCATTCGCCGACTAACACCGGTGACACCAGAAGGTGAAACAGATACCAGCCGTGAAGTACTCTATTCTGGGTCCACACAGGTTATGACGCCTATGGGAGCCCTTCCTATCAACTTCAATCTAGACGCCACAACAATCGGCGAAGCTGCTGAAAAATTTGGTCCTGCCGCAGAAGTTGCTGTTGAGCAAACCGCCAAAGAACTGGAAGAAATGCGCCGTGAACAGGCATCTAAAATTGTTGTACCCGGTCAAGAAGGTGGAATGGGAGGCATGGGTGGAATGCCAGGTGGTGGTGGAATCATCACATAAGCACACCATGGAAATCTGTTCAGTAAAAAGCCCTGAAAGTAATTTTTCAGGGCTTTTTATCTTAATGAATAACGAACAAATTAACTTTTTAATGGCTGAACAAGCACCCAGGGCTTGACCACCACAGACCATACTGTGGCATCGGCCTCTAACCACTCCACGGCCTGATTATCCGACACCTGCCCAACTGATTCATCTGCCATCCACTGTTCTATCTTCGATTTATTGTCGTGACAAATTTCCATTGCCACATCAATCAAATCAAGTTCTGGTGACACATAAATTGTTGAGCCATTGGCAAAAAATCGCTGTAGTTCCTGCCAACGAATCTTGGCAGTTTCAGCATTCAACTCTTCTCTTTGCATTCTTTAAACCCAAATTATTTATCTAGTATTATTTTAAACTAATCGGTTTTATCTAACGTCTCTCAGGCTACCTGCCCTGCCGCATACCCAGAGGCCCAGGCCCATTGGAAATTAAACCCACCCAAATGGCCGGTCACATCCAAAACCTCTCCCACAAAGTACAAGCCAGACTGATTTTTACTCTCCATGGTTTTTGAGGAAACAGTATCGGTGTCCACACCACCTAAGGTCACTTCAGCAGTACGATAACCTTCTGTACCTGACGGCTTTAACTGCCAGCCATGTATTTTATCGGCAATCCCTGACAATAATAATTCCGACAATTCGGCCAATGGCTTTTCGACTTCCTCGGGCCACCACATTGTTTCTAACTCCAGCACCAGCTTTCGTGGCAATAACTGAGACAATACTGTTCGCAATCGCGCTTTAGGCTGCCGTTGTTTTTGCTCTACCAGAAATTCCTGGCAATTTATTTCTGGCAAAAGGTCCACCATTACCCCCTGCCCTTCTCGCCAATAACTGGATATTTGCAACACTGCAGGACCACTTAACCCTCTATGGGTAAACAGGATATTTTCCAGAAAAGAATACTCACTCGTGTCAACTTTTGTATGGATTCTTGCCCAAACGGAAACTCCACTAAGCTTTTCAGACAGCAGCTTAAAACCATCAGTAAAGGTAAAGGGCACCAATGCGGGCCTCAAAGTCACGAGAGTATGACCAAACTGTTCAGCTAACCGATAACCAAAATCTGAACCACCTAATGTTGGCACCGAAAGCCCTCCGGCCGCCACAACGACAGACTCAGTCTCTATTTCACCCAAGCTCGTCTGTAACTGAAATCCATCATCACCATTCACTTCCCCAATACAGTTAACTTGGCCAATATCACATTGGGTTTTCAGTGCTACCCCCACCTTCTCAGCTTCAACCAACAGCATATTGAGAATATCTTTGGAAGAATCATCACAAAACAATTGCCCCAGGGTTTTCTCGTGGTAACCAATATCGTGCTGACACACAAGATCAATAAAATCCCACTGGGTATAACGACTTAAAGCTGACTTACAAAAGTGGGGGTTTTCCGAGAGGAAATTATCCGGCTCCACATACAAATTAGTAAAGTTACATCGACCTCCACCAGACATCAGAATCTTCTTTCCTGGTTTATTAGCTCGTTCCAGCACCAGTACTCGACGACCACGCTGACCTGCTGTGATGGCACACATTAATCCAGCAGCACCGGCACCGATAACCACCACATCCCAACTACTCAAAAAATCACTCCAGACACCGGGCTCACCAAAGATCAGAAAGTGCGCATTCTATAAGGCTGAGAGTCAAGGTACTATACGCATTGAAAAATAAGAGCCCGCCTTGAACAATAAGACCCCACCTTGAACAACAGGCAGCTTATAGGCCAACTACCTTCTTTATTTAATTTGTTATTGGGAATATCAATATGTTTAAAACAAACGAATACTTCGATGGAAAAGTCACATCCATCGGTTTTCAAACAGCAACTCTACCCGCAACTGTAGGCGTTATGGCACCTGGTGAATACGAATTCGGTGCCAGTGAAAAAGAAACCATGACTGTAGTCAGTGGCACGTTGACAGTGAAACTACCTGATAGTGATGACTGGGGAACTTTCGAGCATGGTGACAGCTTTATAGTTGAAGCTGGTAAAAGCTTTCAGCTACAAGTGGAAGTAGATACTGCGTATTTATGTACATACGGATAAAGAACACACTTATACATGAAAAAACACTAGAGAAACCCTCTGACATACCAGCAGGAGGCTTGTACCTTAAGTCCCTGCTGTTCAGCCCAAGCCAACCCCTGCGTCACCAATGCCTCAGCATACCCTTGCCCTCGAAATTCTGATGGAACATAGGTTCGCGTAAAGTCGACATTCTGCTCAGATAACAGACTGTATTCTAGGACAGCCGAGATATGCCCAAGCGCGATGGTAAAACATTGCTTATCTGGGTTGTGCTGAATGTCCATCTTTGAACACCTTATATTTCTGCTAATTCGTAATGGCTATTTATTTCACACCATAAATTAGTGGCTATCAATCAACTGAAGCTTCTGTTCACGCCGCAATTTCTTAATCTCAGCCTCTCGTTTAGACGCACTACTGCGATTATGGCCACTTTCCACATAGACAATTTTTTTCGGGGCCCTGCCTTGAAAGTATTTAGCGCCCTGTTTACCACTTAAATGCTCATTAAAACGGCGCTGTACATCGGTGGTGATACCGGTATACAGAGAACCGTCAGATGCCTCAATCATATAGACAGACCAATGGGCATCACGTCTATCCATCACACTTTCACCTGTCACGCTTCCATCTGTCACAATACTGCGGTAACGGGCTTGAGTGACTCACCACAGTTTCGACAGAGGTAGTTGGCCTCACCGCGAGATACTTTATTATGGCGCCGGACACCCAATTGATGCGTTTTACATACACATACATATTCAAACTGACGATATTGGCGAGCGGGAATGCCCTCAAGGTCAAATTTTGCTGTAACGCTACTATCCACACCAAAGGCATTCATCACAGATTTCCATTCGGCCCCGTGGGGTCGGACTTTCCTTATGCTATGGACACAATCCACTAAATAATGGGCCACCTCATGGGGAACAGTCACTGCCAAATTGTTTTCATAGTACTTGGCAAAAATCCACGGGTTATAGCGAATAATACGCCGAGACAGTAGCCCTCTACCCATCACCTTATACATACCCGCAGTACGGCCTTTTAAATCAAAATATACAGGAATGTTGTCAAAGTGACAGCCCAACAGCTTCCCCCCCAACCGTATAAAATGTTCAGTCTGCGCTATAACCTGCCGTTGTTCGACTATCCCAATGGGTTCGATACTGATGTTGGGTGTTAACGATTTTGTTTTTTCAGAAACAGCTATCTTCATAGCCTCAGTATAACGGCAACGTCTGCAATTACCTTATAATAGCTAGCCTATGACAATCCCTTTAAAGTACGACCTGCATTGCCACACCACATGCTCTGACGGCTCCCTCTCACCCCTTGAGTTAGTTCAACGTGCGGCTAAGCAGGGCGTAGATATCCTGTCTATCACTGACCACGATACAGCGTTAGCCTACCAACTGCTGGATGCATCGAATCAACTGCCGCTCAAAATTATCCCCGGCATTGAGTTCTCCACCGAATGGCGAAAAGTAAATATTCATATTGTTGGCCTAAACATCAACCCTGAAAGCGATGCACTAAAAGCCGGTGTTGCTCATCAACAACATGCCCGCAAAGAAAGGGCAGAGCGTATTGCTGAGAAACTGACTGGCTACGGTTTTAATGACGTTTTGGATAAAACCTTAAAAATCGCAGGCAATAACAATATTGGCCGCCCCCATTTTGCGCAGTATTTAGTTGAAGCAGGTGCCGTTAGCAATATCAAACAAGCCTTCAAAAAATTTCTTGGTTCAGGAACATCTTGTGATATCAAACAACTCTGGGCAGGATTACCACAAATAATAGAATGGATTCGAGGAGCTGGAGGTACACCAGTTCTAGCCCATCCTGCCAAATACAACCTGACACGAACCAAGCTGATTGCCTTTCTGGATGACTTTATTAAGGCTGGTGGACAAGGAATGGAAATTGTCTCAGGCAAGCAAATACCTTCCGTTACCAAGGATCTCTCTAGTATTTGCCGCCAAAAAAACCTCTTTGCCTCCTGCGGCTCTGACTTTCATCAACCGGGTGAAAATTGGGCTGAATTAGGCCAATTCTCAACATTCCCTGCTGATTGTGAGCCCGTTTGGAAACACTGGTAATACTTCCAAATTGTAATGCTATAATCCGCGGGTTAAGAATTAATCGAAGCGCCGTGAAAAAGATACCCACCAAAGCAGACATCCGTGCCGAGTTACAGCGACAAATGGACCGCTACACTCGAAAAGGTGGAGAAATCGAAAATATCCCGAGTGGTGTCAGTGGTCGAGAAAACCCACTCGAAAGCATCAAAACACCATTGTTTACCGATACCAAAACAGACCGTACGCCAGTACCAGAGGTAGTCGCCGCACTAGATGCTCGACGCAATAAAAAGCCCCAAAAGAAAAAACCCAAAAAACCAGAACCAAGAGAAGAAATTATCTACGATGATTTTGGTGAGCCTTTACGTAAAATTTGGGTTGATAAATAAAGCTACTCAGAAAACCTTCCATTATGGCTGTTTATCAAATTGAGCGACTTCCTCTGGAATTTCATACCATTCCTACTTTTGACTGACCCATACATGCATGGTTGGATTAATTATTTGGGTATGCGACAAATTGCTGGACTTCAACTTTAACTTATCAGGTTCAGCGGGATTAAAGTGGAAAAAACGATTGCCGCATGTGCCACAAAACTTTGCACCATTCACGTTACCGCTGTCCGCAATACGCCTCCACTCCTTAAGATCCCCCTTAAACGTCACAGCAGTTGTATTAGCCAGCGCAGTTATACTAAATGCAGTGATAGATAATTTTTGGCACTCTCTACAGTGGCAGGCAATAACGACAAGAGGGGGCTCAGTTAGCTGGTAAGTAACCTCACCACACTGACATGCACCCGTGATTGGATATTTTATCTCTTTCATTAATACCCCTAACCTGATTTAGGGGGGGGGGCTGTTAACATCCAGTGCTAAATACACCACACTTAACCCCACCTAAACATGACTTTAAAATTTAAGAAATGGGAAGGAAACTAATACCTCTCGATCATACGAAGGAACAAGATGGCAATGCCAAAAAAATCAATACCAGTTAACCTCGCACTTCAAGGTGGAGGTTCCCACGGTGCATTTACCTGGGGTGTGCTTGATAAATTGTTAGAAGATGGCCGGCTAACTTTCCCTGGCATTTCCGGAACCTCTGCCGGCGCTATAAACACTATACTCTATGCTGATGGCATGATGAATGGCGGCCCAGATGGAGCTCGGGAAGCTTTACACAATTTTTGGTACAAATTAAGTTTGGCTGGCCACTGGAGCCCCATTAAACGTAATCCTATTGATAAGTTTTTAGGTAAGTGGAGCCTAAACAAATCACCTGGCTTCCATTTTCATAATGTATTAACTCAAGCCTTTTCTCCTTATCAATTAAACCCCTTGAACCTTAACCCCCTAAAATTATTGCTTGAAACTTCTGTCGATTTTGAGCGGGTCCGCCGCTGCAATATGACCAAACTTTTTATCTCTGCCACCAATGTGGAAACTGGGCGGGTTAAAATATTTGAGCACTGTGAATTAACAGCCGATATGATTATCGCCTCCTGTTGTTTACCTATGGTATTTCAAGCTGTTGAAGTTGATGGAACTCCCTACTGGGATGGTGGCTATATGGGTAATCCGTCCCTATTTCCTTTTTTTGAAAGCACGGACTGTGCGGATATTGTCGTTATTCAAATTAACCCTATTGAACGCAAGGGGACCCCACGCACTACACAAGAAATTTCTGACCGATTAAATGAAATAGGGTTTAACAGCTCCCTATTAAAAGATTTACGTTCCGTTGAATTTGTTTCTCGACTGATTAAAAGGGGCGTGCTTTCTGATAAAGAATACCGTGACAACCATGTACATATTATCGAAAATCAAAGTGAACTGATTCCCCTAGGCGTATCCTCAAAGATGAACGTTGAGTGGAAGTTTTTACAACATTTACGAGATATTGGTAGAGATACTGCCGAAAAATGGCTGGAGAAAAATCTCAAACATATTGGCAAAAAATCTACAGTCAATTTAACTGAAATGTTTAATGGGCCTTAAATAAAATGCAGCATTTTTCTTTTTTATTACCCATATTTTTTTCAATATTGATAACGGGCTGTCTTGGGATGCCTGAAGACGTACATCCCGTTGATGACTTTGAAGTAAACCGTTATCTGGGAAAGTGGTACGAAATCGCCCGCCTTGATCATTCCTTTGAGCGAGGCTTGAGTAAAGTATCGGCAGAGTATTCTATGAGAGATGACGGAGGAATTCAGGTCATTAACCAAGGATATTCAAAAACTAAAGATGAATGGAAAAAGGCTGAAGGGAAGGCTTATTTTGTGGGAGGGGCAACACAGGGCCACCTTAAAGTATCGTTCTTTGGTCCATTTTACAGCTCATACATCATTTTTGAGTTGGACAAAGCAAACTATCAATACGCCTTTGTCTCAGGCTATAACAATTCCTATCTTTGGTTACTTGCCAAAACCCCCACTGTTAAGCAATCAGTGATTGATCGATTTATCTCCCGTTCTAAGGAACTTGGTTTTAACACCAATGGACTAATATTTGTTAACCAAGAATAATCATGCAAGACTATAATTCTTTTTATTTCTTTAAATAAAAACAGCTTTTATAGACATGGGCATCATATGAATAAATCCGCAAACCAAAGTGCGGAGCATGATTTTCAGCTACCTTTTTTAACGGGATTTTTTAAGCTTGAATCTGCAGGTGGCATATTGCTGATGGCCACAGCCGTGCTTGCCATTATTGTTGCAAATTCACCCTTTGAGCCCTACTACGCCTTACTGTTAGATACACCAGTAGAAGTGCGAATTGGCGCCTTAGAAATAGCCAAGCCCCTACTGCTATGGATTAACGATGGATTAATGGCCATCTTCTTTTTTCTGGTAGGCCTGGAGTTAAAACGAGAGCTTGTTGAAGGTGAACTCTCAGATAAACGCAATATTATTTTACCCGGCGCGGGTGCTATAGGTGGAATGCTTGTTCCCGCACTCGTTTACATTTATTTTAATTTGGGTGACGATGCGGCTGTTTCAGGCTGGGCAATCCCTGCTGCTACCGACATCGCTTTTGCTCTTGGTATTTTATCTCTGCTGGGCAAACGCGTACCTACCAGTATTAAAGTCTTCCTTACCTCATTAGCCATCTTTGATGATATTGGTGCCATATTGGTCATTGCATTTTTTTACACCTCAAAAATATCTCTGACGGCATTGATTGTTGTTGCCTGCTGTATACCCCTTCTCGCATTTATTAACCGGCGCAACGTAGAATCCAAAACCGTTTATATTATTGTTGGTTTAGTTATGTGGGTTGCCATGTTGAAATCGGGTGTCCACGCTACATTAGCTGGTATTCTAGTCGCCATGTTTATACCCATAGCATCCAAAAAAACACCGGGTTTTTCACCTCTAAAAGATTTGGAGCACGATTTACATTCAGCCGTCGCTTTTATCGTTTTACCCGTATTTGCATTTGCCAATGCAGGTATCAATTTATCTGGAGTAGGTACAGAACAGCTTCTTCATCCCGTACCATTAGGCATTGCAGCAGGGCTATTCATAGGCAAACAAATAGGCATTTTTGGCTTTTGCTGGCTGGCCATTCAGTTAAAGCTATCTAGCTTACCTAAAGGCATGAACTGGAGTTCACTTTACGGCACCGCTGCTCTCTGCGGTGTAGGTTTTACCATGAGTTTATTTATTGGTTCTCTGGCTTTTGAAGAAACAGCCGTTAACCTTTTATTCGATGAACGGCTTGGCATTATTATCGGATCACTCGCCTCAGGTGTAGTTGGATATCTGATATTGAATGCTTGTTTAAGTAAGACATAGAATAAATTTCTACAAAAAACTTAACTCGAGACCCTCACCAAAGGCCCTGATCATTGGCCTTTGCCTTCTTAGTAGCAACTTCTATTAACAAGAATTGCACCAAGCTATCAAAATGATACATACAATTTATTAGCCCTATCCATCAGACCATCCTAGGATTTAAACACTGAACAGACTTTTCACCCTGAATTAGATAGCGGGTGAACAGGTGTTTTCAAACACAAAAATGCTTTCGGATAAAGCTCTTATTACTTGAAAGTGTGCTTGATAGATCCATGCCCTATTAGGAGGGAATACCATGAAGAGACAAATTAAACCTTTATTAGCTGCCGTCGCGATAGCACTAACACCCATAGTGTTAGTAAATCCTGCGTACTCAAGCGAACCCAAATCAAACCAGTTCTGGTGGCCTGAACAACTAGATCTGAGTCCCCTGCGCCAGCATGTCCCGGAGTCAAGCCCTCTGGGAGAAGACTTTGATTATGCCGAAGCATTTAGCAAGCTGGATCTCGATGCCGTAAAAAACGACATTGAAGCTTTAATGACCGATTCACAAGACTGGTGGCCAGCCGACTATGGTCACTACGGACCTTTTTTCATCCGCATGGCCTGGCATAGTGCCGGCGTCTACCGTGTCGCAGATGGCCGCGGTGGTGCTGCTGGTGGCCAACAACGGTTCGAACCACTGAACAGTTGGCCTGACAACGGTAACCTCGACAAAGCACGCCGCCTACTTTGGCCCATTAAACAAAAATATGGTCAGAGTATTTCATGGGCTGATCTGATGGTGCTTACAGGCAATGTCGCTCTGGAATCCATGGGCTTTAAAACCTATGGTTTTGCCGGTGGTCGTGAAGACGACTGGGAAGCAGACATTGTGTACTGGGGACCAGAAAAAAAATGGCTGGATGACAAACGCTATAGTGGCGATAGGAAACTCGAAAAACCCTTAGCCGCGGTTCAAATGGGTCTGATCTACGTAAACCCTGAAGGCCCCAATGGCAATCCAGACCCATTGTTAGCCGCAAAAGACATTCGTGAGACCTTTGCTCGCATGGCCATGAATGATGAAGAAACCGTGGCACTGATTGCCGGTGGCCACACCTTCGGTAAAGCCCATGGTGCTAAATCGCCAGAAAAGTGTGTTGGCCCTGAACCTGCCGCCGCAGGCATTGAAGAACAAGGTTTCGGCTGGAAAAACAAATGTGGTAGCGGCAAGGGTGGTGACACCATTACCAGTGGCTTGGAAGGCGCATGGACTGTTAGTCCTGCTGCATGGACCCACAATTATTTAACCAATCTGTTCGCCTACGATTGGGTAAAAACCAAAAGTCCAGCAGGTGCAACACAATGGATTCCAGCGGATGGTCAAGCATCTGATCTTGTACCCGATGCCCACGATCCAAAAAAACGTCACGCGCCTATTATGTTAACGACTGACTTGTCGCTTAAATTTGACCCAAGTTACCGCGAAATTTCGAAACGCTTCTTGGATAACCCAAAAGAATTCGAGCTAGCTTTCGCAAAAGCCTGGTTCAAGTTGACCCACCGCGATATGGGCCCCCGCTCACGCTATATTGGTGCTGAAGCTCCGAAAGAGAGCTTAATCTGGCAAGACCCAGTTCCTGCGGTAGACCATTCATTGGTAGATGCCAAAGATATTAAAAACCTGAAAGCCAAAATTCTGGACTCAGGGTTAACAGGTCCGGAATTAGTCAGAACTGCCTGGGCTTCAGCATCTAGCTTCCGTGGTACCGATATGCGCGGTGGAGCAAATGGTGCCCGCATTCGTCTTGCTCCTCAAAAAGATTGGGCAGCAAATAATCCAGATGAATTGGAAAAGGTACTGAAAGCTCTTGAAGACATTCAAACTGACTTTAATGGCAAACAGTCCAAAACCAGCCGAGCCATCACAAAAGTTTCATTGGCTGACTTAATCGTACTGGGTGGCGCTGCAGCTATTGAACAAGCGGCAGAAAAAGCTGGGCATAAAATTGAAGTACCTTTCAAGCCTGGGCGCACCGATGCCTCACAAGCACAGACCGATGCTTCATCATTCGCAGTGCTTGAACCGAAAGCAGATGGTTTTCGTAACTACTTTGCTAAAGGCAACCGTCATTCGCCAACAGAAATGCTGATTGATAAAGCAAATATGTTGAACCTAACCGTACCTGAAATGGCTGTTCTGGTGGGTGGTATGCGCGCATTGAATGCCAATACTGGAGAAGCCCAGCAAGGTATTCTGACGGACAAACCAGGGACCTTGAGTAATGACTTTTTTGTCAACCTGCTCGATATGTCCACAGAATGGAAAAAATCCCAACTGGAAGGTATCTATACTGGTCACGACCGTAAAACAGGCAAAGCAACATGGGTAGCCACCCCCGTTGACCTGATCTTCGGTTCGCATTCAGAACTACGTGCCGTTGCAGAAGTGTATGCTGCTAACGATGGCAAAGAGAAGTTTATTAGTGACTTTGTAAATGCCTGGACGAAGGTGATGACCCTTGATAGATATGATCTTAAATAGAAATTAATTCAAAAAAATTAACACGAAAAAGGGGTTGGTGACATTTAGGAAAAGTTATTATTTCTCTTTGTCACTGACCCCTTTACTGTTTAACCGTATTAAAAACTAGCGAAGAGAGATGAAGAACAACCATCAACCTCTAGACATAAACTTGCCTGTCTCCGTATGCACTTTGATCATTTCACCGGGCTCAATGTATTCTGGTACTTGAACCTCTAACCCTGTGCTTAACGTCGCAGGTTTTGTTCGTCCTGTAGCGGTTGCACCTTTGATGCTTGGGGCTGTTTCGATGATTTCCATCACGACAGATTGAGGCAGCTCAATTCCCAGTAAAACACCGTCCATCACTAAGCCAACTATGCCCTCCAAACCATCGGTGATATAACCCAGTTGATCTTCAATTTCGTCAGTATTTAAACCGTACTGGCTGTAATCCTCTGAGCTCATAAAGATATAGGTGTCGCCGTCCAGATAAGAATATTGTAGTTGGACCCGGACACAATCCGCATCCTTGAGCAGATCGTCGCCCTTGTAGGATTCATCCAATTTCTGGCCGGTTTTTAAATTGGTGAAACGTACTTTATAGAGTGTTGCCGCACCGCGGGATGACGGGCTTTTTGCCTCTAACTGCTTAACCGCATGGGGCACGCCGTTAATTTCCACCACCATCCCTTTCTTTAATTCACTGGCTTTTGGCATTTCTCTCTCCTGATTACACCGAGTACATTTTGTTGAATTACTAGGAGCTGCTTCATAACGTCACGAGCGAAGTTGAGACAAGGAAAAAAGGCCGAGAAAGCGGAGTTTACACACAGTAAATGAGCATTTTGAGGCCATTTTTGACACCGTATCAATGAGTGCAGTAGTTATGAACAACTTCTAATGTTGGTGGCCACCAGGGCCGTGGGAATGCCCATGATCAAGCTCTTCCTGAGTCGCCTCACGCACTTCCACAACTTCAATATCGAAGGTCAATGTTTTTCCTGCTAGTGGATGGTTAGCATCCAGATCTACATTAAATTTTCCCACTTTTGTTACCGTAGCTTGGCGAGGACCCGAGTTGGTATTGACCGATACTATGTCCCCTACTTTGGGCTTTTTTTTGTTATTTTGCGCTTGTCCCATCAAATGTTTCAGGGGTACACGCTGCTGTTGACCTTCATGGCGAACACCAAAGCCTTCTTCCGGTGAGAGTGTCACACTAAATGTATCGCCCACTTCCTTTGCTGTCATCGCTGTTTCTAATCCAGGAACAATCGTCTTGCGGCCATGCATATAAGTGTTCGGCTCATCGCCATGGGAGTTTTCCAGTTCGTCACCCGTTGCTTCATCGCGTAATCGATAGTGGAAACGAACCACCGCGTTATGTTTTATTTTCATTGGGCTTTCTGCCTTTATATGTTTTCTGTTAATTCTTTAGAACGAGACCTACAAACCATCATTTCTAGACGGCGATCACTACACGCAGGGAATCCAGCTTCAATTGTGCATTTTCCAAATAGTGCGCCAATGATTCGGTACTGGATTGTAGGTGTTCTATCTCATCCTGACGAATATTGGGGTTCACTTCTGCCAGAGCGGTTAAACGTTGTAATTCAACTTGTTGGTCTTGGTTCATCTGCGTTATGGCTGCTGCCACAATATCGGCCTGCTGGGCTTCTGCTTTGCTGTCTGTTTTCTCAATCATCTTGGTGATTTCTGATCTGGCATGGCGTACCAAATCTAAAGCCGTTCGCATTTTCACCGATTTAACCAAGCTGTTTAGTTTGTCAAACGTTAAGACCTTAGTAAGATCTTTACCATCAGCATTCACCACAAACCGCACCATGGGTTGATGCAGGTAGCGATGTAATTGCAGCTGTTTTGGTGCCGGACAATGTAGGGTATAAATCGTTTCCAACAGCAAGGTGCCAGGCTTTAAGGGCGGCAGTTTAACGGTACAGAGTGCCGTGTTCCCAAAGTCGCCTTCCAATACCATATCGATAGCACCACTGACCATAGGATGTTCCCAAGTCAGAAACTGCATATCCTCGCGACTTAATGCCTTGGTTCGATGGTAGGTACCCGTAAGACCATCACTGGGAAGCCCAGGAAAACTATGGCTGATCATATGTTCACCCGGGTGCAGTACAATGCTATCCGCACTGTGGAACTCCTGCTCCACACCATAGTGATCAAATACGCGGCTCATATAGTCAGAGAGTTCTTTCATCTGAGTCGCAGCCAGCACATCATCAACGACAAGTTCTGCACGGCGGGTATTGCAGGAATTTAGCTCCAACAACCGGTCGCGGCCATTGTGTAGTTCTTGCAACGTGGCATCGGTTTCAGTTTTAGTTTGCTCAATCAGTGTGGCCAGTTCTTCTTCACCACCCAGCTTCAAACATTGCAGCAAAGGCGCCTGAAATTGCTGATAGATCGCCTGACCAATGGGGCAGGCTCGCTCAAAGACATTAAGGCCCTGGTGATACCAGTTCAGTAGCGATTGTTGGGCACTGACAGCTAAATTTTCATCAGTTTGATAGTACGGCACATGAATTTGTACATCGTGGCGCTGGCCAATACGGTCTAAACGGCCAATTCGCTGTTCCAATAAGTCTGGGTTCAGTGGCAAATCGAATAGTACCAGATGTCGAGCAAACTGGAAGTTGCGGCCTTCACTGCCAATTTCCGAACAGACCAAAACCTGTGCCCGTTCATCTTCATCGGCGAAATAAGCGGCAGCACGATCACGTGCAACCAACCCCATACCTTCATGGAATACAGCCGAGCGAACACCTTTCCTCAACCGCAGGAACTCCTCTAAAGCCTGGGCCGTTTCAGCTCTCGCACAAATCACTAAGGCTTTTTCGTCACGGTTTTCTGCCAGCCATTCATCCAGCCAGTGGACTCTAGTGTCCGTGGTTGTCCACAATTCATTCCCTAACAATAGCTCTGGATATAACAGTTCATCCAATGTTGCACTGCTGCTGGCGGCAACATACTGATCTGGGGCTGGTAATGGATGTGGATTCAGCTGGCGCTCAGGAAAACCCTGAACAGCTTCTCGGGTATTACGGAACAATACACGGCCAGTGCCATGGCGATCGAGCAAACTATCGATAGCATCTTGAACCTTTTGTTCAAAACAAGAATCTTGTTCAGCCTCATCCGCCTCCTGAAATGACATTAACTCTCGTGTCGCTGATTCACCTAAGTACTGAACTAACTGATTTTTTAACTCGGCATCAGTGTTCAACTCGGTAGTAATATTTTCGCCCAACAGTTTCTGTACCAATTTACTGACGAGCTGATAGCCCGCTTCTTCTTCACGGAACTGCTGAATATCAAAATAGCGGTCTGGATCCAACAGGCGCAATCGGGCAAAGTGGCCCTCCACACCTAACTGTTCAGGTGTTGCTGTCAGCAACAACAGGCCTGGAATCTTTTTAGTCAGCGCTTCAATACAGACATATTCAGGGCTTACCTGTTCATCGCTCCAGGTTAAGTGATGAGCTTCATCAATAACCATTATATCCCAGGTCGCTTCCAATGCCTGGGCATGACGCTGGGGATGCTCAGTTAAAAATGACAAGCTACAAAGTACTAATTGTGCTGTTTCAAAAGGATTATCTGCTTCGTCTGGTGTCTCAACCTCAGCCTGCTCCAAATCAAAGAAGGCATCGTCATCACCTAACGGTTCTTCTAATGCCAAACAACGGGCTTCATCCAAAATAGTGAAATGCAGATTAAAGCGACGAAGCATTTCAACTAACCACTGGTGTACCAAACTGTCTGGCACAACTATTAAGGCTCGACTGCTTCGTCCTGTCACCACCTGTTGATGCAAAATCAAACCCGCTTCAATAGTTTTTCCCAGTCCAACTTCATCGGCCAGCAATACCCTTGGCGCATAGCGATGTCCAACCTGACTGGCGATGTATAGCTGATGAGGCAGTAATTGAATCCGTCCGCCCAATAATCCATAGGCATCGGATTGTTGCTGACTGTGACGATGTTCTAGAGTAGCAACACGTAATTCAAAACGACTGTTTTTTTCAATCTGTCCGGCAAACATACGGTCTTGTGGTTTGCTGAACCGAACAAAACTATCGAGATCAATCTCTTCTAATTCTGTAGGCTCGCCATCTTTATTTTGACCCAAATACAGGATACAGCCGTTTTTCTCACTCAGCTCTGTGACTATCAACTGCTGACCGTCGGCACTGGTAATAGATTCACCCACTGGGTACTGCACCCGGCTGAGGGGCGCGTTATCCATTACATAGGTTCTCGTTTCACCAGCTGCGGGAAAACTTAAAGAGACCCGCCGGTTTTGATTTTCTATCACAATGCCCAGGCCAAGCTCCGATTCGGTGCTGCTAATCCAACGCTGCCCGGGAATAAATTTAATTGCTGCCAAGTTAAAAACACCTACAAATTAAGAGTTTTGCTCAAGGTTTAGATAAGAGCTCTGCGAAATATCTAGATCAATCAGAGCTTCTTTAAATTAGAGTTACTAAAAAAGGAGCGTATTTTAGGGAGTTCACTAAAGATAAACTAGACAAAGTTAGTTAATTTAGTCCTCTACCAACATACCCTTTTACTTATCCAATCACCTTTATTTGGCTTTTTCTAATTCGCCGATATACTGAATGACCAAATAATATACAAAAACGACAGAAAAGAACTCTAAAGGGGAAGCTGCGTGTCAAATCTATGGGTCTTTTTTTGGAGGATATGTCTTACTCTTTTCCTAACAATTGTTAGCACCCCTTCTACCTACGCCGCATTTTTTGATACTCCACCCAAGATGAGCGGCCTCAACCTCAAATACAGTGATGACGTGTGGCTGTTTGTTGGTGGAGGAACCAAACTACAATTCGCCTCTAGAAATAGTGATGTAGATGAGAGCTCAGAGTTCAATATTGCCAGCTTTCGTTTTTACGTCTCAGGCCAGGTTCATAAATACCTAAAATTCAATATCAATACTGAAAAGTATGAAGGCGATTCAATGATGACTATTGATGCGCTTCTACGTTTTGAATTTAATCCTGCTGTGAATCTGTGGGTGGGGCGAACGTTGGTTCCATCAGACAGACCAGGTATGAATGGCCCATACACAGGTATGAGTTGGAACCAATATAGGCAACCACTGTTTTCTGCCGATTATGATGGTCCTGCGGGGCAGCTTGGGCGAAGTGAAGGTGCAGTTTTGTGGGGTATGAAAAATAAATTTCATTATTTGTTAGGCGTGTTTGAGGGGCTTGAAGATGACCATGGTAATGACTCTGACCACCTACTCTTTGCCGGTCGGCTAGCCTATAACTTTCTAAATGTAGAATCGAATCCGGGTGGTTATTACACCAGCGCCACTTATTACGGAAACCAAGGCAATATCTTAACTACCGCTATAACTCTTCAATCCCAATCAGATGGCACTGGAAGCAGAGCTGAATCCGGCGATTTTAATGCCTACGCTTTTGATATTTTTTCAGAACGGGTATTGTCAAATAACGCTGTATTCAACTTTGAAGCTGGCTACAAAGAGATCGATGTAGATTTTACACCGATATCACCACCGTCCGATGGACTCAGTGAGTGCTTTTGCCTGTTTGATGGCGAATCTTTTTATGCCACAGCGGGTTATATTTTTCCAAAACCTGTTGGACCGGGTAAATTTCAGCCTTATATACGTTATACGGAAAACCAGCCCAGTGATGCCTCGCAAAGTGACGCCACCGAATGGGGGCTTAACTACATTATTCTGGGCAATAAAATGAGCATTAATTTGAATTTTGTCTCTGGCGATGCTAATGCCAGTGGCTATGCCGGTAAGGATACCGACACATTAACACTGGGATTGATGCTGCAGTTTTATTAATCTGGCTGGCTTATGGGTTGTCCCTGAGATAATTCATCAGTTGTCGCTTCTCTCACATCGACAATTTCAACATCAAATTTTAGTGTTTTTCCGGCTAATGGATGGTTGTAGTCGATATCCACATTAAATTTGCCAACCTTGACCACAGTAACAGGGCGAAGTCCTTCTTTGGTCTTAATAGGCACCATCATTCCCGGCTTTAATTCCCCCTCAAACTGCAAATTCTTTTTGGAAACTCTTAATTCACTGCTCGAGCGAACACGACCGTAAGCTATATCTGGTGGTAGTGTCACCGTATAAGCTTCACCAGGCTCTTTTCCCAGCATTGAATGCTCTAGGGATTCAATCATATTCTTGTGTCCGTACAAAAACGCGGAAGGCTCTTTTCCGTTGGAATTTTCAATGATTTCACCGGATTCATCATCTGTCATTACATAGTGAAAAGTAACCACAGCATTTTTATCAACTTTCATAACTACCTGTATCCTGACTTTTATTTTTTACTTAATTTAGCAAGGTGCGAATTATGGTGTTCTCAACCTACGCTGGCAAGACTTACGCTGGCAAGACTTACGCTGGCAATACCTGGTAGAAACCATTTGAAATGCTGACCTTAAGAGGCATTTTGAACAGTTTGGTCATCCATTCATCTGTCAGCATGTCTTCTTTATGGCCATCAGCCAGCACTTTGCCATCCTCAATAAATACCACTCGTTCAATTTCGGGTGGAATTTCATGGATATGGTGGGTTGCCAGCAGAATGGTTTTACCCTGCTGCAACAGTTGCCGAATCGTATTTAAATAATGGTAAGTGGCATTTAAATCGAGGCCGCTGGTAGGCTCATCCAAAATTAGGTGATCTGGATTATGAACCAGTGCACGCCCTAGCAGGCAACGTCTTTGTTGGCCTGTGGACATTTTCCTATATATTCGATTAGCTAGGTTTTGAATTCCCAGCTCTTCCAATACCTGCCGACCTCGACAAAGCTGGTCTTCAGTCACATCCTGATAATGAAACAGTCCAATGGAATTATGCAGCCCCGAGACAACCACCCCCAAACCACTGACATCAGGTACGAAACCCTGCTGTAAGTCTGGGGATACCAAACCAATTTTTTCTCTCAGCTCCCATAAAATGGGACGATCCTGATCCAAAATTCTGACGTGTGAGTCGTCTTTGACTACAGGGTAAAGTTCACGGGACAACAACTTCAACAGCGTACTTTTACCTGCACCATTAGGCCCGATAATTGCTGTGCTTTGCCCAGGTTCTACCGTGAGAGAAAAGCCATCAAAGACTTTTTTGTTATCACGAAAAACTGTGGCATTGTGGATATCCAGTAGCATCGAAGGTGTTGTCATTATTTTACTTCCTCTCCCATGGCCTGCTTGTCAGCATGATAGGAAGAACGCACTAAAGGCCCCGAAGCCACCTGGGTAAATCCGATGCTGTGGCCGTACTCAGCGTATTCGTCGAATTCATCCGGATGGACGAAACGATCGACAGGTAAGTGGTTTTTTGATGGCTGGAGGTATTGCCCCACCGTAATCATATCTACATCGTGTTCCCGAAGGTCGTCCAGAGTACGGAGTAATTCGTCTTTTGATTCTCCCAAGCCGACCATTAGGCCTGATTTTGTCGGAACAGTTGGATTCAGTCGTTTATATTCTTGCAACAACTTGAGTGACCACTTGTAGTTAGCACCAGGGCGAGCTTCTCGATACAGGCGTGGAATTGTTTCCATATTGTGATTGAACACATCGGGCGGCGTGGCGGTGAGAATTTCCAATGCTGGTTCCATACGGCCACGAAAATCTGGTACCAACACCTCAACCTTTAAATTTGGACTTAATTGTTTGGACTCTCGAATACAGTCGGCAAAATGTTGTGCACCCCCATCACGCAGATCATCCCGATCAACAGATGTAATCACCACATAGCGAAGTTGCATTTCATGGATGGCTTGTGCCAAGCCTTTTGGCTCTTCTGGATCTAATGGATTGGGCTTACCGTGGCCCACATCGCAAAAGGGGCAGCGACGGGTACAGATTTCACCCATGATCATAAACGTGGCGGTACCATGACTAAAGCATTCACTGAGGTTTGGGCAGGCAGCTTCTTCACAAACAGTCGCCAGCTTGTTCTTGCGCAAGATATCTTTAATTTCCAGTACTTTAGGTGATGATGAGATACGGATTCTCATCCAGTCTGGCTTGCGCTGGATTTCTTCTGTGGGTATTACTTTGACCGGGATACGCTCCACTTTATCGGCACTGCGTAGCTTTTCTCCCTGTTTAAGCCGGGTAGTACGAGTGGGTGGAATTAGATCAGAATTTGCCATCTATAACTTTTACTCTAGGTAACGTAGATACGTTCGCTTTGAGAGTACTGTTTAATTAATACTCTGTTTAAATAGTTTGCTGCGTGATTAAAGGCTTGCTAGCAAGGTTGACTTCATTCAGAAAATAGTCTTTTCAAAAAAATTACTTATTAAAAAATAACAGCGCCCAATTGCATTAAAGGCCCTTTTTGACACGATGTTCATTATACCCCAGTTTGGTCGTCAGGATTTTAGCGAGATATCCAGCAACATCAGACAGAGCAGCGGGGCTGTCCAACAGGTCATTCATCTGTGTCATTTCAACGCCCAGGCCACAAGGGTTGATTCGCTGCCAGGGGCTTAGATCCATATCTACGTTAAAATTGAGCCCGTGATAACTACAACCACGGCGGACTCTAAGGCCAAGGGAGCCTACTTTGGCACCTGATTTTTCACCACTTTTTACATACACGCCTGGAGCATCGGACCTTGGTGCCGCATCAATTCCCCAATGAGCCAGTGTTTCGACTAGCGACAACTCTATGAGATCGACTAAATCACGTACACCGATACCCAGCCGTCGCATATCGATTAGCAAGTAACCGGTAATCTGCCCCGGGCCATGGTAGGTAACATGGCCACCTCGATCACTCTGCACCACGGGAATATCACCAGGCGAGAGAACATACTCTTCCTTCCCCGCCTGTCCTTGGGTAAAAACTGGCTCATGTTCCAAGAACCAAATTTCATCAGAGGATGTTTCATCACGATTACCGGTAAAGGATTTCATCGCCTCAAACGTATCGAGGTAAGAACGACAACCCAAATATCGTACAATGAGAGGAAGGTCAGGAGCTGCCATTTGTGTTTTAAAGGCTCATGATGAATTAGAGAACTATTTGTACAAGCGGACTCACCTTTAGATCAGCAAAAATTGCCTGAAGTTGTGGCTCTCCGGTAGCAATAATAGTGACCGTAATGGCCTGAAAATTACCGTTACGACTATCCCTAATGGTAATTCGGGTTTGATCAAATCCTGGGGAGTGAGACTCCATAACTTCTAATACAAACGTATGCAGCTCATTTCCAGCCTTACCCACAACCTTAATGGGGTAATCACAGGGAAATTCAATTTTTGGTGCTTCAGAATCTGGCTTATTTGAACCGGACATGTCTGAGCCGGGCTTATCTGCGCGAGCCATTAGCTAAACAATCCTTTAAAAAACAAGGAAATAAAATCCCAAAGGCGAGAAAATAAACCCGCTTCTTCAACAGCATGATCTGCTACAAGAGGTAAATCCAATACTGACTCCCCCTCATAACTGACAGACAGTCGACCCAATTCCTGCTTATCCAACAACGGTGCCTTAATAATATCGTCGACCAGAATTTTGGCATCGAGATCTTCTATAGCGCCTCGTGGAATGGTGACATATACATCTTCAGGAACAATCAAATTAACACTGTTTTCTTTGCCATACCAAACCGGTGTATTTTCCTGAATCACGTCACCCGCTGAATACACTTTGCCCGTTTCATAATAACGGAAACCATAGGCCAGTAATTTTTGTGACTCCTGCGCACGAGCTGATTCACTTCTGGTTCCCATCACCACGGAAACCAACCGCATACCTTTTCGTACAGCAGAAGCAACTAAACAATAACCCGCCTCTTCTGTATGGCCCGTTTTTAAACCATCAACAGAGCTATCGCGCCACAATAAACGGTTTCGGTTAGGTTGATTGATGCCATTGTATTCAAAATATTTTTCAGAATAGATTCCGTAGTGTGAGGGGTAATCCTGAATTAAAGCACGAGCAAGAAGGGATAAATCACGCGCTGTAGTCAGATGCCCTTCAGCAGGCCATCCCGTCGCATTGTGATAGGTGGTATTGGTCATACCTAATAAGGTTGCCTGTTGATTCATAACATCGGCAAATGCACCTTCACTCCCGGCCAGGTATTCAGCCAAGGCTACCGAAGCATCATTGCCAGACTGAATAATGACACCACGCAGTAGATCTATCAGTGAAACAGATGTGCCCTCTCGGACAAACATTTTTGAACCACCCATGTTCCAGGCAGCCACACTAATAGGCACCTGATCCTGCTCAGTAACCTTATTGCTGTGCAACTCACTGGCAACAATATAGCTGGTCATCATCTTAGTCAGGCTGGCAGGAGGCAATTGCTCATCTGCATTGTGTTCAACCAACACCTTACCTGTATTGGCATCCAATAGAATCCAGGCACTCGCAGCCAATTGAGGAGGTGCAGGAATTAACACTTTTGCCTGAGCAATACTGGTCATGGCAATGAGAAGTAGTGTAAATATCCAAATAGGTAAAAGCTTTTTCAACATAATGAACCGTTTTTTAATCAGTTGGCGATGGTTGTGTGAGAATATTAAATAACAAATAGAAGGCCCAATAAAAATATGGAGCAAATTCTAGCACGGCTATTGATCCTTCTGGTGCCCCCTTACAGAAAATTTAGTTCTGGGGAGTATTGACCTATAGACAGCTTTCATTCGTATATAACACGTCTTCATAAACCATTTTCACTCATAAACAACAAAAGAACTTAAATTTTCTGCCCGGCGAAGCAATGTTCTCAAATCGAGTAGTTTAAGATTATTTTTCACTGGCCCAATTAATACCTTAAACAAGGTCTTTGGTTCTTTTTGATGACGAACTACTACAGGGTATGACGACAACCCTTCTACTCGCTTAGATAAACTCTCAGCTGCCAATGCTGAATTAAATGCACCGACCTGAAGATAAGTATTACCAGGCAGATTATAGTGCTCAGATGGGGGAGAATTAACGGCACTTGTAGCTGCGGCTTGGTTTACACCAGCGGAATGTACTGGAGTTTTTTGAACTGAACCAACCTGAGCTAAATTGCTCCCTGCTAAATTCCCCTGTACTAAACTAGCCTGCTGAGAATTTACCTGGTAGGACCTGGGGTCAATGGCGACAACTTCTACATTTGCCGTACCTTTATTGGAGTAATCCAGTTTTTTAGCGGCAGCATAGGACAAATCAATTATACGACTACCATGAAAGGGGCCACGGTCATTAACACGAACAACAACCGTACGACCATTATCAAGATTGGTTACTTTCACATAACTTGGTATCGGCAAAGATTTATGGGCAGCCGTCATTTCATACATGCTGTAAATTTCACCATTGGAAGTTTTACGTCCATGAAACTTATTGCCATACCATGAAGCAATGCCACGCTCACGATAGCCTAGGCTGGAGGGAAGCACTCGATAGGTCTTACCCAAGACGGTGTAGGGGCTTTTATTCCCAGCTTTACGAATAGGCTCTACCTTGGGAACAGCATCAGGCAGATTGCTGACATCAATATCTCGCGGAGGAGGCCCGTCACCATAACCATACTTGCCATTAGAGCCACCACCAGAACTACCACTACCTCCACAGGCTTGAAGTAACAGACAGGCAGTCAATAATGCAAAGGGTAACGTAAAGGATGAGGTTCTACAGTTATTGACCCACGGCACCGACACGCTCCAGTATTTTTTGGCTCAACTCATGTACTGCCATGGCATACATTCGGCTGTGGTTGTATCGGGTGATCACGTAAAAGTTTTTTAAACCAAGCCAAAATTCTTCACCCTGCTCAGCTTCAAGGCGAAACGGCAATGCTTTCATATCTCCAGCTAATGGTTTTGCACCCTCTTCTTTAACCGGTGCTAATCCCATAGCACCCACCTCATCCAGGGTCACTGCAAGTTTTAACTTATTCAGCACATTACCCAGCAAAGCTTCATCGTAATTTTCTGTCATATGGGCACGGTAGACTACATCACCGCCCATCACCCAGCCATGTCGGGCAAAATAATTAGCCACACTGCCAATAGCATCTGTTGTGTTATTCCAAATATCTGAAAAACCGTCACCATCGAAATCGACAGCATAGCTTCGATAACTACTGGGAATAAATTGACCATATCCCATGGCTCCAGCATAGGAGCCTTTCAATGCTAGAGGGGCCTGCTTCTCCTCTCTCGACAACAGCAAGAAGTGCTCTAATTGTTTGGTGAAAAACTTACTGCGCTTTGGATAATCAAATGAAAGGGTCGCCAATGCATCAATCACTCGATAATTACCCTTTATACGACCATAGAATGTTTCAACACCAATAATGGCAACAATTACCTCTGGTGCGACACCATATTTTTCCGATGCCCGTTTTAAGGTATCCCTATTTTCCAGCCAAAATTTAACACCTTGATCAATACGCTTTTCCTGAATAAAAATCTTACGGTAATCCTTCCAAGGCTTAACTTTTTCCGCTGGGCGATTCATCGCATCAATGATCGATTGCTGTTTACTCGCTTGCTTCAACAATGAATCAATGTAAGCCCGATCAAACCCATGCTCAGACACCATACGACCAGCAAAGTCTTTAGCATTGGGATGTTGCACATAATTTGCTGAACTGGAAAGAGGCATCAATAATACAAAAAGCGCTGTGGCGATCGATACCATTTGACGCAAATTCATTAGGTGTAATTTCATAAAGTGCCTTTTTTTCATAAAGAACCTTTCCATAAAAAGCTTTTTCGTACAAAACCTGCCCTAACAAAGCCATTTGACCTAACCTGGGCGTTTTCTCTCCGTACTCACTGACATCAGCATACCAAACCCCAACATCAGGGTCACAATGGAAGTACCTCCATAACTCATAAAAGGGAGAGGCACGCCAACAACGGGCAAGATACCGGACACCATGCCCATATTGACAAAAATATAGACAAAGAACGTTAATGTAAGGCTCCCGGCTAATAATCGCCCAAACATACTTTGCGCTCGCAGGCTGATCATGACGCATCGCACAATAATTAACAGAAATAATGTCATTAATAACAAGACGCCAATCAGACCAAATTCTTCCGCTAACACCGCAATAATAAAATCTGTATGGCTCTCAGGCAGAAAATCTAACTGTGACTGCGTTCCTCTCATCCAACCCTTACCATCAACGCCACCAGACCCTATGGCAATGGTGGATTGAATAATATTCCAACCAGCTCCCAGCTTGTCTGCTTCGGGATCAAACATGGTGAGGATTCGCTGACGCTGGTAATCCCGGAGCCCATAAAGCCACATTAATGGTAAAACAACGACTGCCGCTAAAAGAGCGAACCCTAAATAACGCTTTGGCAAACCCGCTAAAAATAGGACAAAAAAACCGGAAACGGCAATCAGTATTGCTGTTCCCAAATCTGGCTGAAGGACTACTAGCAATGGAGGAATCGCGATAAAGATCAAGGAGAAAAATACATGTTTAAAACTTGGGGGTAATGGACGTCGAGCTAAATAACTCGTGAGCATAAGGGGCACTGCTATTTTAAGAATTTCAGAGGGTTGAAAACGGAAACCCCCTATTTCCAACCAACGTTGTGCGCCTTTGGCACCAATACCAAAGAATAGTACACCAACCAATAATGTCACTCCCCCGATATAGGGAATGATCGCCCAACGCTCCAGAAACCGGGTAGGAATCTGGGCTGTTATCAACATCACCAACAAACCCACACCATAGTAGGATAGCTGCCGATTAACATAATGTGCACTTTGGCCACTAGCGCTATAAAGGATAAAAAGTCCCGCACCAGCCAAGACCATGAGTAACAATAATAACGGCAAATCCATATGAATTTTATGCCAATGACTGGGGGCACCATAAATCGCCGAGCTCCCCGAATCCAACTGTCGAACAAAATCACCCTGACTCATTACTGTCCGCCTGCTGCTCTAAGGCTTTGCTGCCCCGTTATGTCTGCCAAAGCTTCGGGGTAATACTTCATATAGGCATCGATAATTTGACGTGCCACTGGTGCTGCGGCTGAACTTCCTTGCTCTCCATTTTCAACAATCACTGAAACTGCAATCTTAGGATTTTCAACGGGTGCAAAAGCAATAAATAAAGCATGATCCCGATTGCGTTTTGCTACCAGTTCAGCATCATATTCTTCATCCTGTTTAATGCCGATGACCTGTGCTGTACCTGTTTTACCTGCCATATGGTAGTTGAGCCCACGGTTTATCTTTTGGGCGGTACCGCGAACATTGTGCACCACATCCTGCATTGCTTTATGTACATAGTCCCAATTAGCCTCTGATGCTTGAATAATATTCACGGGAGGCATAAGAGCATGCTGTTTCCTTACCAATTGAGGCGGCCTAACCTCACCACGGCTAGCTAATCGAGCGGTTGCCTCAGCCAACTGCATAGGTGTTACCAGGGAAAACCCTTGGCCAATACTGGCATTCACCGTATCACCAGGATACCAAGCAAGCCCCCTGGCACCTTTCTTCCATGCTCTTGAGGGCATAATACCGGCACGCTCTGTCGGCATATCCAAACCCGTTTTTTCACCCAAACCAAAATATGAACCGTAGAGGGATAAGGTATCAATGGTCATCTTGACACCGACATCATAAAAAAAGGTATCACAGGACTGAACAATGGCGTCATACAATGAAATGCTGTTGCCATGCCCTCCTTTTTTCCAGTCCCTGAATTTTCTTTCTTCGTTTTTTAATTGGTAAAAACCTGGATCGTCAATTTTATAACTTGAACGTATAACACCACTTTCCAAAGCGGCTAACCCAAAAATAGGTTTTACCGTAGAACCCGGCGGATACTGCCCTTGCAAAACCCGATCAAACAGTGGTCGATCGGGAGAATTGAGTAATTCATCATAGTGATCAAAGCTAATGCCTGTGACAAACTCATTGGCATCAAAAGTAGGTGCGCTGGCCATTGCCAGTACACCTCCTGTCGCAATTTCTATGGCAACAACGGCACCTCTCTCACCTTGAAGAGATTCATAAGCCAATTGCTGTAGTCTGCTATCCAGATAAAGATGAAGATCTTTGCCCGGTACCGGATCTGTCCGCTCTAATTGCTGCATAACCCGACTACGTGCATTGGTTTCTACCGTTTGATAACCCACCTCACCAAGTAATTCGTCTTCATACTTTTTTTCTAACCCCGTCTTGCCGGTAACCAAAGTACCGCTGTAACGAACAGGATCAAGCCCTTGAATTTCTCGATCATTAATACGTCCCACATAACCCAACACATGGGCTGTTTCACGACCTAATGGGTAATCTCGCAGCAACTGGACCGTTACTTCTACGCCAGGCAGGTGGTATTCATTTACCGCTAAAACTCCCTGCTCTTTTTCATTCAAGTCCAACCGCAGGGGCACCGGCTCATAAGGACGGCGACGGCGATCTAACTGTTTATAAAAACGTTTCTTTTCACTATCAGAAACACCAATTAATTCGTCCAACTCTGCTATAAGCTCTTCAAGCTCTCCCGCACGCTCGACTACAATAGAAAGATTAAAGCTGGAACGGTTATCAGCCAACAGTACACCATTACGGTCATAAATTAAGCCACGGGTTGGTGGTACAGGTTCTACCAACACCCGATTGCGATCAGATAATGTTGTCAAACCATCGTATCGAACGACTTGTAAATAGTAATAACGCCCCACTAAAACACCCGCCATCACCAATACCACCAGCATGGCAAAAAGCATCCGCCCAACAAAAAGGCGGAACTCCATCTGGGGGTTTTTTAGCGCGTGATCATCATTCATGGAGGAGAATTGTAACGGTAAGCCGGGATGTTTACCTAGGCCCTATTTAAAGAGGTTTTAAAAGAAGTTTATAAGGCGCTACTTTATTTACAACGCATAAAAAAGCGGGGTAAAAACCCCGCTTTTTATTTATTGCAAAGAAAGCTCTGCAAAATATCAGTGCTGATATTTACTCTTCAGTCGCCTCGGGTGCAGTAGCATCAGTCTGCCCTTCAGCTGCGGACTCACCACTTTCTTCTGCGTCAATTTCTTTCATGGAAAGCTTGATACGCCCACGAGCGTCGACATCCAATACTTTCACACGAATTTGCTGACCTTCCTGTAGGTAGTCTGTCACTTTCTCAACACGCTCTTTTGCGATTTGAGAAATGTGCAACAGGCCGTCTGTACCCGGCATAATGGTGACAAACGCACCAAAGTCTACAATACGAGCGACGGTACCTTCATAGATACGGCCCACTTCTGCTTCAGCCGTGATCTCTTCAATACGGTAAATAGCCGCATTCAAACCATCAGCATCATCACTGTAAAGACGAATTTCACCGTCATCATTGATATCAATGGTGGCACCGGTTTCTTCGGTCAATGCCCGAATAGTTGCACCACCTTTACCAATTACATCGCGAATTTTGTCTGGATCAATTTTCATAGTGTGGTAGCGAGGTGCTGTTTCAGACACTTCATCACGGGATTTGTCGATCACTTTGCCCATTTCACCCAGAATATGAAGACGAGCATGCAGCGCTTGCTCAAGTGCAATCTCCATAATCTCTTCGGTGATACCTTCAATTTTGATATCCATCTGAAGTGCAGTAACACCTTGAGCGGTACCAGCTACTTTAAAGTCCATATCACCCAGGTGATCTTCATCACCCAAGATGTCGGTCAATACGGCAAAGCCTTCGTCTTCTTTTACCAGGCCCATGGCAATACCGGCAACGGGTGCTTTAAGAGGTACACCTGCATCCATAAGTGCCAAGCTGGAGCCACAAACAGAAGCCATTGAGCTAGAACCATTGGATTCAGTAATTTCTGAAACCACGCGCATGGTGTACGGGAAATCTTCAGGTGAAGGTAGTACCGCAGCGATACCACGGCGAGCCAAACGGCCATGACCAATTTCACGACGGCCAGTAAAGCCCATACGACCACACTCACCTACAGAGTAGGGAGGGAAGTTATAGTGCAACATGAAGGGATCATCACGCTT